>CAMHST010000025.1 GCA_946187865.1 uncultured Bacteroidales bacterium | reverse complement strand
CTTTTTATGGCAACAACTGCTGATCTGAAGAACGGAATGTACATCATGTTCAACGGCAAACCCTGTGTAGTGGTGTACTTCCAGCACGTGAAGCCGGGCAAGGGCCCCGCTTTCGTCAAGACCAAACTCCGCAACCTGGAGAACGGCCGCATCCTGGAAAACACTTTCACCGCCGGTGTGAAACTGGACACCATCTCCGTGGAGCGCCGCCCCTATCAGTACCTGTACGATGACGGTGAGGCCTTCAACTTCATGCACGAGGAAACCTACGAGCAGATCACCCTCCCGCACGATGTCGTGGAAAACGCAGACCTCATGAAAGAAGGCCAGCGCGTGGAAATGATGTTCCTCACGGAGCCCGAAGAGCGCTGCCTCACCTGCGAACTCCCCACGTATGTAACTCTGGAGGTCACCTACAGCGAGCCCGCCGTCAAGGGCAATACCGCTTCCACCAGCGCCCTCAAGGAGGTCACCCTGGAAACCGGCGCCAAGATCATGGTTCCGCTCTTCATCGAGACCGGCGAAGTGATCACCGTCAACACTACGGACCGTTCCTACGGCCAGCGCGTGAAATAACTGCGCCCCGCATCGCAGGCTTTTAAAGGCCGGCCATCAGTCTGTCAGACTGCGGGCCGGCCTCTTCTTTACGGATGCCTCCTGCCTACCGTCGTTGGTATTCGCTGTCCAGCGGCAGCTTGTTGTAGGTGGGGGTGGCTACGGCGGGCGGCAGGTGGCCGTCGGCCCGGCCGAAGACCGTGAAGTCGATAACGCCCAGCGGTGTCTCTTTGGACCAGCCGGTGAGTGTCAGGCGCACGAAGCGGGCGCGCACGGGCTGGAAATCGTCATAGAAGGTGTCGCGGGGAACGGTGTTGCCGGTCCTGTCCAGGACGGTGACAAAAGTTTCTCCGTCCATTGAAGTCTCCAGCTTATACTGATAAACGGGCAGGGAACCGCCCCGGGGACCGAATCCGCGCCTTCCGCCGCTGAACAGGATCCGCATCCCGTCCACGGTGAACAGCTGCACGACGTCGAAGCGGGTGGCGGGGGAGAGTTCCACGGTGAGCTTGGGCTGCGTGTCGTCGGCCTTTGGGCGCCAGAGCGTTCCGCTGTAATTGTCAACGGCGTAGGCGGCAGGGTATCCGGGCTCTTCGGACGAGGCCTTGGACAGGGCGTTCATGGCGTTGACCTTGTTGATGGTGACGGGGATGGACCGTGCCTGCCCTTCCCGGGCGCCGGGTGCGGGCTGCGGGGAGTCGGTGACGGTGACGCTCATCAGGCCGTCTTCATCGAAATGGACGCGGTCCATGCCGATACGCCGGCCTCCCGGCGGGTTCGACAGCACGATGGTATAGAACTGCCACCAACTGCCGTCCGGTGCCTGGACGATGGAGCCGTGCGCCGTTCCGGTGACCAGTCCTTCCGTTTTCCGCAGCAGCGGATTGTTGGGCGCGTAGGTGTATGGGCCCAGGGGGGAGGTGGCTGTGTAGTAACCCTCTGCGTAGGTTTTCCACTGGGTGCCGGAGGCCGAGTACTCCAGATAGTAGATGCCGTTTCGCTTGATGACCCAGGGACCCTCTATCCAGGCTACGCCGGGGTACTCGTTCATCTCCCCATAGCGCTCCCACGCGTGCATCGGATTGAAGCCGAACAGGTGCGAGGGCTTGTCCATGAAGCGGGTGAGGTCTTCCGGGTCCAGCCGGACACCGTAGATGCCGCTGATGCCGCGTCCCGGCCAGAACAGGTAGGGCTGCCCGTCGTCATCGACAAAGATCTTGGTGTCGAAGCCTCCGTTCCATCCGTCTTCCACCGGGCCGGTGTTCCGGAAGGGCCCCAGGTCGCGGAAGGGCCCCAGCGGGCTGTCGGAGACATACAGATTGTCCGTATTGCCGGAGAGGTAGAACTTCCCCCTGTACTTGACGATGTCCGGGGCCACGGGGACTCCCTCCACCGGGGTGAAATCCCAGTTGGTCAGGTCTTCCGACACCCATGCACCTCCTCCGGTGCAGTACATGTAGTATTTCCCGGCCTCTTCCAGGACGGTTACGTCGCCGGAAGCGTTTCCGCCCGGGCCGATCGGCATGGGCAGGGGATTGCAGTAGCGCGCGTTTTGTGCTGCGGCGGCCGTGGACAGGACGCCGGCGAGCAGCGGAAGCAGGATGGATTTCAGTTTCATGGGACAAAAGGGTTTAGTCGGCCTCCAGGTAAAAGACGGCCGAGCTGTACAGTTGCGGAAGGACGGGATTGAAGGCTCCCGAAGAGAGGAAACTGCCGGTGAAGGCGTTGCCGCTGCCCCACCAGGCAGAGCGGTCCGTGTTCAGCTCCTCTACCTTATAAGTGAGGGACGGGTCCAGGCCGCGGAGCTTGAAAGCTTTTCCGCCCACGTTGCGGGGCTCGTAGTGGATGCAGTAGGTGAACACCACGGCGCGGCGCTTGTCCTGGGAGACATACATCAGTGCATAGTAGCTGCCGTCGTAGGGCGAGGCCAGCCGGTAAACGTCGCCGGAGAACACCAGGTCCCGGTATTTGTAGTACGAGCCGATACAGCGCTCTGCCAGGGCCCTTTCCTGGGCCGACAGGTTCCGGGGCTGCAGCTCCATCCCCAGGCGCCCGGCGCAGGCTACGTCGAAGCGGAACTTCAGGGGCGTCACGTTGCCGCTCTGGTGGTTGGGCACGGCGGACACGTGCGAAGCCATGACGCAGGCGGGGTAGATGAGGCCCGTGGCGTACTGGATATAGATGCGGGACAGGGCGTCCGTATTGTCGCTGGTCCAGATTTCGTTGCAGTAACGCAGGGAGCCGTAGTCTACCCGTCCGCCGCCGGAAGAGCAGCACTGGACGATCACCCGGGGATACTTCTCACGGATGCGGCGCATCACATTGTAAAGCCCCTGGCAATACTCTATATAGAACCGGTCCTGCTCGCTTTCCAGGTACGGGCTGCCGAAACTCTGGATGACCCGGTTGCAGTCCCATTTGATATAATCTATTCCCGGGGCCAGCTGCATGGTGCGGTCGAAGATGCCGAACACGAAGTCCTGCACGGCGGGGTTGGACAGGTCCAGCACCCACTGGTTGCGTCCCTGGTAGATCTCCCGTCCGGGACTCTGGATAACCCACTCCGGATGCCCGTGGGCCAGGTTCGAAGCGGGATTCACCATCTCCGGCTCTATCCAGATGCCGAACTTGAGCCCTTTCCCGTGTGCGTATTGGGCAAGGTACTCAATGCCTTCCGGCAGTTTGGTCCGGTTGGGTTCCCAGTCTCCCAGGCCGGCGTTGTCTCCGTTCCGGGGATAGTCGTTCCCGAACCAGCCGTCGTCCAGCACAAACATCTCCAGGCCCATGCCGGCGGCGTCGTCCATCATCCTCAGGAGGGTCTCGGTGGTGAAATTGAAATAGGCGCCCTCCCAGCTGTTCAGCAGGGTGGGATTCACCTTACCGCCGTCGTAAACGCTGTATTTCCGGGCCCAGCGGTGCAGGTTCCGGGATGCCCCGCCGGCGCCTTCGGAGGACCAGGTATAGATGAAATCCGGTGTGACGAAGGTCTCTCCGGCCTTCAGGGGATAGGCCGATGCAAAGGGACTTATCCCGGCCAGCACGCTTAACCGGTGGGCGTCGTCGCGGTCGAAGCTGAGACGGAAGTTCCCGCTCCAGGCCAGGGCGCCGGCGATGACTTCGCCCTCGTTCTCACGGAATTCCTTCGCGCCCAGGCTCAGCAGGAAAGAGGGGTTGTTCCCCTGGGTGGCCTGCACGCCGCGGCGGCTCTCGATCACTTTCATGTCGTGCCCCAGCAGTTCGTGCTCCAGTTGCATCTCCGCCGCCCAGGCCCCGTGGAAATGGGTGAGCAGGTACTCGTCGGCGTCGATATACAGGGAGCCGGAGGCAAAGTTCAGGAGCTCTACGGGCTGCTTCCCGCCGTTGACGATTTCCGAATGGGTGGCGATGACGTTTTCTTTCCCGTAGGCGTCGAACACCAGTTTCACTTCCATTCCCGTCACATAGTCTTTCAGGGCGATGCACGTGGAGGTGCACCCGTCCCGGGCGGTGACTTCGTGGCCGGTATAGTAAAGTTCCGTGTTGTGGGTGCCGTCGGCGTACTTGACGTGCAGGGCGGGTTCTCCGATATAACGGCCTCCGGTGGCAGGGTAGGCCATGCCGGCGAGGGTGTTATAGTCTGCATTGGACAGCGATGCGGCAAGGTACTGCGCGGGATCTCCCACGCGGGCGCCATAGTGCAGCTGCATCAGCTGGCCGTTCTCTTTCACCAGGAACACCAGGGTCGAATTGTCCGTTTCCACGGCGATCACCTGGCGGGATACCTGGGGTATCTGGACGGTATTGTGGGTGAATTTCTTGGCTTTCCGCGCCTCGGCGGGCAGGGTGGCGACAAGCAGGGCGGCCGCCAGCAGGAGGGTTTTTCTCATGTGGTTTAATTTTAATGCAAGATAAGCATTCTTTTCTGAATTGTATGTCAAATGCAAAAAAAGTATCAAAAATATTATTGATAATATAATTTATGGTATCTTTGCTGAAGATAACACGAAAGCGGTCATGAGTAATGTATTGAGAGAAATCACCCCACTTTCGGATAAGGACTGTTTCTATATCGTGGAGCGTCACAAATCCGAGTTCCTGTTTCCCCTGCATTCGCATCCGGAGTTTGAGCTTAACTTCATCGAAAACGGCAAGGGTGTGCGCCGGGTGGTCGGGGACAGCGTGGAAGAGATCGGGGCGTACGACCTTACCCTGGTGGCGGGTTCGGACCTGGAGCACGCCTGGGAACAGGGCAGCTGTACGGAGGCCGACGTCCGCGAAATCACCATCCAGTTCTCCAAGGACCTGTTTCCCGGAAGCGTGCTCAACAAGAGCCAGTTCGCCTCTATCCGGAAAATGCTGGTAAAGGCTGAGCACGGCCTTGCTTTCTCGACAAGGACCATCATGAAAGTGTATGCCTTGCTGGACTCGTTAGCATCTGAGACAGACCAGTTTGACCAGTATCTGCATTTCCTGCGGATCCTGTACGAGCTGTCCCTGGCCGACGACGCCAGGATTCTCGCCAGTAGCTCGTTCGCCCACACGGAGCGTGACACCCAGAGCCGTCGGGTGCTAAAAGTGAAGCAGTATATCAATGACCATTACGCGGAAGACCTCCGGTTGGAAACCCTGGCTTCCCTGGTCGGGATGGTTCCATCGGCTTTCAGCCGTTTCTTCCGCCAGCGCACGGGGCGTACGGTCATGGACTATATCATCGATATCCGACTGGGTAACGCAGCCCGTCTGCTGGTAGATACCTCTGAAAATGTATCGGAAATCTGTTACAGCTGCGGATTTAACAACCTATCCAATTTCAATAGGATTTTTAAGGCCAAGCGAGGGTATACACCTCGTGATTTCAGGACGCTGTTCAAGAAGACCCGAGTCTTTGTATAGGAATGTTAAATAAGTGCCGATAATTATTATTATAGTATGATAAGAGTCCGACTGTCCCTGCTTGCTTTGATACTGGTGGCCTCCTCCCTGTTATTACAGGCTCAGAGTGTCCGGGAAAAAACCGTCCTTTCCGACAACTGGCGCTTTGCCTTCGGCCACGCGGCCGACCCAGTCAGGGATTTTGGCTGCGGCACGGAGTATTTCAACTACCTCACCAAAGCAAACTCTATCCATAATGAGGGTCCTTATTCCGCCCAATTCGACGACTCGGCCTGGAAGGTAGTCTCTCTCCCGCACGATTGGGTCGCCGCCCTGCCCTATGCTCCCGGAGCCAGCCATTCCCACGGCTATAAAACGGTGGGCTACAAGTATCCGGAAACCAGTGTAGGCTGGTATCGGAAAAAACTTGCCATTGGAGAGGAGGATGAAGGAAAACGCATCTCGCTGCAGTTCGACGGCATTTTCCGTGATGCCAAGGTCTGGTTCAACGGATTCTATCTGGGCGGTGAGCCCAGCGGCTATGCCACGCAGGTGTACGACATAACGGAATACGTGGATTACGGCGGCGAGAATCTTATCTGCGTCCGGGCCGATGCCAGCTTGGAGGAAGGCTGGTTTTACGAAGGTGCCGGCATCTACCGCGATGTCTGGCTTATCAAGCGCGCTCCGGTGAGCGTGGCCCCTTTCGGTACATTCGTCCATGCCGATCTTGTCCGGCCATACTCATCGGCTACCCTTCATGTGGAGACTACCGTGGAAAACGGCTCTCTGGAGCGGCAGGTCTGTCAGGTGGAAAATCGTCTCCTGGATGCCTCCGGGGCCGAAGTGGGACGGACGGAACCATCCAGCCTTACCCTGGAGCCTAAACAGACCCTCAGCCTTGAACAGCAATTCCAAATCCCTGATCCTCATCTCTGGAGCACGGACGATCCCTATCTTTATAAAGTGGAAACCCGGGTGCTGGTGGACGGTATAGTTACGGACATCTATGAGACTGTCACCGGCCTCCGTGAAATCGCCTTTGATGCAGACAAGGGCTTCCTTCTCAATGGCCATCCTCTGAAACTCAAGGGGGTGAACATGCACCAGGACCATGCCGGTGTAGGTGCAGCCATCCCTGATGCCCTCCATGCCTGGCGCATTGTCCGCCTGAAGGAAATGGGCTGCAATGCCTGCCGCTCGTCCCACAATCCCATGTCGCCGGCCCTGCTGGACATCTGTGACAGGGAAGGGATCCTGGTCATCGACGAGAACCGCCTGCCCGGCATTAACCAGGAGCATCTTCGCTTATTGGAATCCATGATCCGGCGCGACCGCAATCATCCCTCTGTCATCCTTTGGAGCTGTGGCAACGAGGAGTGGGGTATGGAAAACACGGTCCAGGGCACCCGGGTTGCGGCAGCCATGCGGGAATATGTGAAGCGTATGGATCCCACCCGTCCCTCCACTTTCGCCAATGCCGGCGGTGGCGAACTGATTAAAGGGGTCGATGTGGTGGGCTACAATTACATCATCCAGAATAGCGTGGAGGACCGTCGCCGGGAGCATCCGGACTGGAAGGTGGTGGGAACCGAGGAAACCACCGGCTGCGGTACCAGGGGCGTTTATTTCGATCCTGCCGGAGAGCATCCCGGCCAGATGCGTTCGATGAACCTGGACGCTTCCCGCACCGGAGTGGAGAATGTCATCGAGCGGGGCTGGAAGTTCTATGCAGCGCATAACTGGGCAGCCGGCATTTTCTACTGGACAGGCTTCGATTACCGGGGCGAGCCCAATCCGCTCTCCTATCCGGCCGCCGTGTCAGAATTCGGCCTGCTGGATTACTGCGGATTTCCCAAAGACGAGGCCTGGTACCTGAAAGCATGGTGGACCGACAAACCTGTGCTGCATGTTTTTCCGCACTGGAATCTGCAGGGACATGAAGGGGAAGAGATTGACGTATGGGTTTACAGCAACTGCGATGAGGTAGCCCTTTCGGTGAACGGAAAGGACCTTGGCCGTCAGAAAATGCCCGTGAACGGCCACCTGAAGTGGAAAGCCAGGTATCGAAAGGGGAAGGTTGTGGCTACCGGCTACAAGAGGGGAAAGCGCGTGCTTACAGAAACGGTGGAAACCACCGGAGCGCCGGAAAGGATAGCCCTGGAGACCGATAAAACCCTGCTTCTGGCCGATAACCGGGATGTGGTGGTAATTACCGTGAAAATCTGTGACGTCAAGGGCCGTGTTGTGCCCGATGCGTCCCCCCTTCTCACTTTTATCCTGGAGGGGGATGGACGTATCCTGGGGGCTGGTAACGGTAATCCTTCCTATCTGGGAGCTGAGAATCCTGGCGAGTCAGACTGCCGGCGGTTCAGCATGCCCGCATTCAATGGATATTGCCAGGTTTTGGTTCAGGCCGGGACTGCATCCGAAGCCCTCGAACTGACTGTCCGCTCAGATGGTATGCAGGCTGATTCTGTAAAAGTGATACAAAAATTGCCGTAATTTCTAGTAATTTATATTTTTCCCGCCCCGTTTTTTTTTCTTATATGCGGGGCGTTTTTTATCGTAATTCTCAATCATACAGTTATTTGAACTTGAAATACGTGGTATAGGAATAGAATGGTTAAAATTATATCGGTCTTTGCTAAATATGTACTTGTTGCGGCTGCGTAAACCGAGTACCTTTGTGATGACTAATATTATGTAGGCCAACATAATGAAACTGACACTGAAACTTGCCCTGTGGATTATCCTCCTTGCGGCAGCCGGCTGTACGGCAAAATCCCCGTTCGTCCAGGTAAAGGACGGACAGTTCATCCGGAACGGACGCCCCTACACTTACATCGGCACCAATTTCTGGTATGGACCCATCCTGGCTTCGGAAGGCCGGGGCGGTGATTATGCACGCCTGTGCCTGGAACTGGATACGCTCAAGGCCATCGGCGTTGAGAATCTGCGCGTCCTGGTGGGCGGGGACGGTCCGGACGGCGTTTTTTCCCGGGTGGAACCCACCCTGCAGAAGGCTCCCGGTGTCTATAACGACACCTTGCTCGTGGGGCTGGACCGGTTCATGGTGGAACTGGGAAAGCGCGGCATGCAGGCGGTGCTGTATCTGAACAACAGTTGGGAATGGTCCGGCGGCTACGGCCAGTACCTGGAGTGGGCCACCGGCGAGAAAGCTCTCATTCCCCTTGTAGACGGATACTGGCCCTTCATGCAGCAGATGCGGAAATTTCAGACTTCCAAGGAATCGCAGGAACTCTTCTACAACCATGTGCGCGCCATTGTGGGCCGTACCAATTCCATCACCGGAAAGCCTTACAAGGACGATCCCGCCATTTTCGCCTGGCAGATCGGCAACGAGCCGCGCTGTTTTTCCGACGACCCCGAAATCCGCGATGGCTTTATCGGCTGGCTTACGGAATCGGCCCGGCTCATCAAGGAGCTGGACCCGAACCACATGGTATCCACCGGCAGCGAGGGCCTGTTCGGCTGCGAGCAGGATTCCGCCCTGCTGGAAAGGGTCTGCGCTATTCCCGGGGTTGACTACATGACCATCCACATCTGGCCGTACAACTGGGAGTGGGTCCATGCGGAGAGCCTCCGGGAAGACCTGGACGGCGCCATCCAGAATACGCTGGAGTATATCGGCAAGCATCAGGAATTGTCCCGGAAATACGGCCTCCCCGTGGTGGCGGAAGAATTCGGTTTCCCGCGTGACGGTTTCGTGGCGTCCATGACGGCATCCACCACCACCCGCGATTCTTATTATGCCCTGGTATTCTCCCAGGTGGGAACTACCCTTCAGGGAGCCAATTTCTGGGGCTGGAGCGGCTTTGCGATGCCTCGCGGCGAGCAGTGGGAGCGCGGCGACGACTACACCGGAGACCCGGCCCAAGAGGCCCAGGGACTCAACGGCGTGTACGTCACGGACACCACCGTGGATATCATCTCAGAAGCGATATTAAATCTTAACCAATAATCATAAACCAACAAAATCCAGTAGCATGAAACAAAAGCTGTTAACCTTCATGCTGGCACTCCTGTCCACCGCAGGAGCCTTGTTTGCACAGAACAAGGTGACCGGTACCGTCACGGACGATACGGGATACGGTGTCATCGGCGCCAGTGTCATGGAGAAGGGCACCCAGAACGGTGTCATCACGGACCTGGATGGAAACTTCGAGATCACGGTGAGGCCCGGCGCCACGCTCGTGTTCTCTTCCATCGGCTATGCAACGCAGGAGGTCGTGGTCGGTAGCCAGCGCGTTATCAACGTTCTCCTGAAAGAAGATGCCGAATTCCTCGACGAGGTTGTCGTCGTGGGTTACGGTACCATGAAGCGAAGCGACCTCTCCGGCGCTTCCGTCTCCATGAAAGAGGAAGACCTCAAGGGGTCTATCATTTCTTCCCTGGACCAGTCCCTGCAGGGCCGTGCCGCCGGCGTTTCCGCCGTGCAGACTTCCGGCGCCCCGGGATCCTCCTCCTCCATCCGCGTCCGTGGCCAGGCCACTGTGAACGCCAACGCGGAACCGCTGTACGTCATTGATGGTGTCATCGTCCAGGGCGGTGGCAACTCCGGCGGCGACTTCGGTCTGGGCGGCCTGGGTAACGGCAAGGTTTCCACCATCTCCCCGTTGGCCACCATCAACCCGGCCGACATCGTGAGCATGGAAATCCTGAAGGATGCCTCCGCCACCGCCATCTACGGTGCCCAGGGCGCCAACGGTGTGGTCCTCATCACCACCAAGCATGGCAAGGCCGGCGACGCCAAGTTCTCCTACGACGGCATGGTGGCCGTTTCCCGCCAGACCAGTCGCATTGACATGATGAACCTCCGTGAATTTGCCGAATACTACAACGACATGGTGGATATGGGGCTGGTAGAACACAACGGCTGGTATGCCGATCCCTCCATTCTGGGCAAGGGTACCAACTGGCAGGACGAGGTGTTCCGCACTGCTCTCCAGCATCAGCACCAGATTAGCGCCCAGGGAGGTTCCGAGAAAGTTCAGTACTATGTGTCCGGTTCCTACATGAACCAGGAAGGTACCATCATCGGCTCCAACTTCGACCGTCTGAGCTTCCGCGCCAACCTGGATGCCCAGCTCAAGGACTGGTTCAAGCTGGGTATGAACGCCACCTATGCGGTAACCAACGACAACATCAAACTGGCCGACGGTCAGGAAGGTGTCATCTTCTACTCTCTCTCTACCCTGCCGGACATCCCGGTCTATGACCTGGACGGTAATTATTCCACCACGGTGCGGGAAGGGTACACTTCCGCCAACCCGGTGGCCCTGGCCATGCTGGACGAGAACCTGCTTAAGCGTCAGAAACTCACCGGCAACGTCTACGCAGAACTCACGCCCATCAAGCATTTCGTGTGGCGCAGTGAGGTGGGCTTCGACGTCTCCAATTCCGAGGCTACCACCTATAAGCCGATGGTGAACCTGGGCGGCTGGCAGCGGGGCAACAATTCCATGGGCTCCCAGCGCAATGCCAGCACCTACTGGTCCCTCAAGAATTACCTGACCTATTCCAACACTTTCGGCAAACATAGTGTCACCGCCATGGTGGGCCAGGAAGCATGGGAATCCCGCTGGAATTATCTGGGCGCCAACAATACCGGCCTTCCTTCCGACGAGATCCACAACATCAAGCTGGCCACCGGTAACCCTACCGTGAACTCCGGTTTCGGCAGTTCCGCCATGGCCTCCTTCTTTACCCGTGAAACCTACAACTACGACGACCGTTACCTGTTTACCTATACCTTCCGTTACGACGGTTCCTCCAACTTCGGCCCGGATAACCGTTGGGCTGGCTTCCACTCCTTTGCAGGTAGCTGGCGTTTCACCAACGAGCAGTTCCTCAAGGGCTTCAGCGAGGCCATCCGCCTGAACAGCGGTAAGATCCGCTTGGGCTGGGGACAGACCGGTAACGCCAATATCGGCGGCGGCGCCTGGGAATCCGGCATGAGCAAGATGCCCACCGGCCTGGGCGACAGCCAGCGTCCCGCCAACATCTCCAACACTGGTATCCACTGGGAGAAGCAGGTACAGACCAACCTGGGTCTGGATCTGAATTTCTTCCAGAACCGCTTGAACCTCACCATCGACCTTTACAAGAAGGTGTCCTCCGACATGCTCATGGCCATGACCCTTCCTTCCTACATGGGTACCCAGGGCAACGGTTCTTCCGCCCTGGCTGCGCCTAAGGGCAACTACGGCACCATCGAGAACAAGGGCCTGGAAATCACCCTGGACACGCATCCCATCGACGGGAAGAACTTCAGCTGGGACAGCAACTTCCAGATTTCCTTCAACAAGAACAAACTGGTGGCCCTGGACGGATCGGCCAATGCCCAGCTCGTGGGCTACGGCCAGTGGAGCGACATCGTTTCCGTGACAGAGATCGGCGAGTCCCTCTATAACTTCTACGGTTATGTGGTAGAAGGTGTCTATGAGGACCTCGAAGACATCATGCGCTCCCCCCGTGCCGAGAAATTCCCGGAAGACGGTGTCTCCTTCAACCGCTACACCACCGTGTGGCCGGGCGACCTCAAGTTCAAGGATGTGAACGGTGACGGGTTCATCAACGAGAACGACCGTACCAATATCGGTTCCCCGCTCCCGAAGTTCACGTTCGGCTGGACCAACACCTTCCGTTACAAGAATGTAGACCTCTCCATCTTCCTCAACGGCTCCTATGGTAACAAGGTGCTCAACTACAACATGATGGGACAGGGCTACAACGGCCTTGTGCACATGAACAGCACCTGGACCAACCAGCACGTGTCCATCCAGGACCGCGCCCGTCTGGTTTCCGTCGATGCCGCCAAGACTTATGCCGACGGCTCTTCCTGGCAGGATGACGTGACCAATGTCAAGGTTTCCAATGCCGGCACCAAGACTCCCCGTCCGTCTATCCAGGATCCGAACGACAACGACCGCCTGAGCACTCGCTATATCGAAGACGGCAGCTATCTCCGCATCAAGAACATCACCCTCGGATACACCCTCCCCAAGAGCATCCTCGAAAAGGTGAAGATTGACAATATCAGGTTATATTGCAATATCCAGAACCTTTTCACTTTCACCAAGTATACGGGCTTCGATCCGGAAGTGGGTGCTTCCACCCAGGATTCCACTGGTCTCACCTTCGGTGTGGACAACGGCCGTTATCCTTCCCCTATGACCTGTTCCTTCGGTGTAAACATCACTTTCTAATAAATGGAGGATAAGATTATGAAAAAAGCTTTGAAATACATCGCCCTCGCTGCCGTGGTAGCCTTCGGCGCCTCCTCCTGCGACAAATTCCTGGATCGTCCGTCCGAGGATAGCTTCACTACGGCCCAGTTCTACCAGAACGATGCCCAGCTGGAGCAGGGTATCAACTATTTGTACAATTCCCCCTGGTACGATATCATCCGTTTCTATATCTATGGTTCCGAGACCATGTGCGGCAATGTCTATCAGGCCCAGAACGCCTATTCTACCCTTACTGTGAACGGTACGGACCAAGACCTTAAGAACATGGCTTATTCGCTGTGGGCCGTGAATGCTCAGTGCAATACGGTTATCCATAATATCCAGGCCTCTACCGGCAACCTCTCCGATGAAGTGAAGAACCGTTGCATCGGCGAAGTGCTCGCCTGGAAGGCCATGACCTACTTCTTCCTCGTCCGCACCTTCGGCGATGTCCCCATCATCCACGACAACACCGAAATCATCAAGGATGCCACTTACAACGAGGTAGTCAAGGTCCAGAAGGCCGACGTGTACGAGTATATCGTAATGACCCTGGAGAAGGCCATGTCGCTGCTCCCGAAGAATGCCTATATCGGCAAGCTCAACCGCATCGACTATTATGCCGCCGAGGCCCTTCTCTCCAAGGTGTACCTGACCAAGGCCGGCGTGACCGGTTCCCTGAGCCAGGAAGACCTGACCAAGGCCCGCGACTATGCCAAGGATGTGATTGACAATTCCGGCCGTACCCTTACCCCCAGGTACTCCGACATTTTCCGTATGACCCCCGCCCAGTTCCAGCAGACCGGTGAGGAACTCTTCACCTGGCACTGGCAGTGCAAGCAGGAGGTATGGACCTCCCAGAACTCCATCCAGTGCGACGTGGGTCTGGTGGGCTTCGACGAGAACGGCAGCCTCTGGGGAGACTGGAAAGGTCCCTCTGTAGACCTTCAGGATGCTTTCGGCGTTTCCGCTGTCGATGATCCCTCCACCCGCAAGAACACCGATGACCGCCGTCAGGCCACGATGATGATGTTCGGTGACCAGTACGATTATTTCTGGACCGACAAGGGCGGCTTCGACTTCTACCGTTTCTTCTATGACGAAAACTACTATCCCGGCGGTCTTTCCTCCAATGCTTCCAGCAAGCAGTGGGGCTGCGCCTCCGGAGCCAACTATGCCAAACACCTGTACGGTGATGTGGCCGACCATACCGCCGCCTTCGGTTATCCGTCCTTCGGCATGTACAACCAGCTTCCGACGCATATCCTCCGTCTGGGAGACATCTACCTGGTGTACGCCGAGGCTGCCTTCCTCACGGGCGATACCGCTTCGGCCCTCACTTATGTGAACAAGATCCGCGAGCGTGCCAACGCCGCTCCGGTCGCGTCCGTAGATTATGAGACCATCTGGAAGGAGCGCCGTCTGGAACTCGCCCTGGAAGGCGACCGCTGGTACGACTATGTCCGCCGTTCCTATTACGACGTAGACGCCTGCATCAAAGACCTGAAGGCTCAGCGCCGCTCCAGCTGGTCCGGTCTGGATGCTGTCTACAAGACCTACGTTACGGATGCCCAAGGTAATTATATGGGCCCCGGCACCCGTCCCTGGGATGCCAGTGCAGTCACTTACAGTGGTTCCGAAGAACTGACCAACGTAGTTCCCTCCATGTTCACCATTCCTTTCCCGACCGAAGACGTGGTGATGAATCCGAACGTGGCTTCCGACGTGGAGGCGGTCCATGTGGATGTACGTGAGACCTATTCCTATGACTTTTAATCTTACGAACCGATGAAAGCAATGACCAAATATACTAGTTTGTTCCTGGGTCTTGTCCTTGCAGCCGCCTGTACGCAGGTAGACTATCCGGACCGCTTCGTCCAGACCGCCGGCGTTCCCAAAGTGGATTTTGTCCGCTATGCCGACAAAGACGTCATCATCACCCAGGCCAATATGGAAGAAGTCGTCTGCCTGGTCGGTGAAAACCTCACCAGCATCCACGACATCTACTTCAACGACCAGGCTGCCGTGCTCAACTCCAGCTACATGACAGCCAAGACCCTGGTCGTAGCCGTTCCCAAGAACATGCCGGCCGTGCAGACCGACAAGATTTACATGATTACCAAGGACAGCACTGTAGTAACCTACGACTTCAAGGTGCTTCCTCCCGCACCGAAGCTTACCGGCATGTCCCTTGAATGGGCCCAGCCCGGCGAGACGGTTACCCTGTATGGATCCTATCTCTTTGCTCCTCTTACCGTTGAATTCCCGGGTGTGGATCCTGTGGAGGTCTCTTCTTCCGCAGGCACTTCCGTGGATGTGGTGGTACCTGCAGGTGCCCAGCCCGGCAAGGTCAAGGTGAATACCGCTTCCGGCACCGCCCAGTCTGTGTTCATGTACAAGGATTCCCGTGGCATGCTGTTCGACTTCGACGGCCTCACCGGCCTGGACAACCACGGCTGGAACGGTCACAGCTCCAGGGATGACGACGGCACTGGTATCAGCGGCCGCTTCTTCCAGTTCGGTGACGGTTCCGTGGAGCTTACCGGTTCCTGGGAAGAAGCCAATTTCTCCTTCGTCTACTGGCCGGGTTCCTGGAATACTCCCGAGAACTATCAGGATGGCCCTATGGGCGCCCGTCTCCTGGATCTCGCAGATTTCAGCGACTGGCAGAACATGGCTCTCAAGTTCGAGATATTCGTCCCTTCCAGCAATCCTTGGAACAACACCCCTATGCATATCTGTATGGCAGGTGTAGAGGATGTGACCTTTGGTAATGCAGATATCCTGGATATCTATGGCAATACGGTTGCAGGTGCCAACAACAAATATATGTCCGGTGACGGCCGTCCCTCTGCTCCGCGTGCCATCTGGGAACCCTGGAAGGCAACCGGTTCCTTTAGTACTGGCGACAAGTGGCAGACTGTGACCATCCCGCTCACCGACTTCAATCTGGGCTGGGACGGTAATCCTGCCTCCTATGGCGTATCGGCGAGCAGTTTCGCCAGCTTGTGGATGTTCATCACCAATGGTGGCAAGGAATATCCCGAAGGCTCCTGCACCCCTATTATCAAGATCGACAACATCCGTGCTGTCCCTTACAAATAATCTTAAGAGCAGAAGAATATGAAAAAGATATTGAAATATTCCCTTCTTGCCGCACTTGGCCTGGCCCTGGCAGCCCTCACCGGCTGTAAGCGCGAGGAACTGGACACCGACCAGTTCTCCGGTTATGCCCTGGCTGCCGTGAATCCCAATCCGGTGATGCGCGGTGCGGTGCTCCGTATCGTGGGCAGCGGCCTGGAGAATACCTCCGAGGTCCGGCTCGCCGGCGGCATTAGCATCACCGACATCGAGGTGGTGGAAAAAGGCTCCCGCAGTGAAATCCGCGTGACGGTTCCCCTGGAAGGCCCCGAGGTGGGTAAGGTGACCGTTGTCTCCAAGGACGGCGCCGAGGCGTCGACCCGTTTCGACCTGGAATTCACCGAGCCCATCGAGTTCGATTCCTTCTCCCCGGCCGAGGCGCTCTCGGGTGACGTGCTTACCCTGAAGGGTGAGTATCTGAACAACGTGCGCTGCGTCATCTTCGGCGGCGACGTTAAGGTGAACGAGTTCGTGAGCCAGTCTCGTCACGAGCTGAAGGTGGTCCTTCCTTTCAACGCTCTCTCCGGTCCCGTGATTGTGAGCGACGTGGACGAGGTGAACGACGAAACCACCATCCCCAACCAGATTTATTCCAAGACCGACCTGGTCGTGAAGGCTCCCACTGTGGTAACGGCCTCCAAGGCTACCTACAAGAGCGGCGAGGTAATCACCGTCTCCGGCGAGCATCTGGACATGATTGAGCGGGTGGACCTGACCGGCGCCAGCGACGTGGAATTCGTCATTGCCGAGGATGGCACCAGCATCTCCTTCGTACTTCCGGCCTCCGCCACGGACGGCAGCATCCTCCTCACCTCTTATGCTGGCGACACTTTCAATGCCGGAGAGATCGAAACGGTGACCGTGGCAGACCTGGCCATTGTTTCCCTGGCCGATGACGGACGTTTCAAGGCTGGTTCCGACGTCACGATCACGGGCTCCGACATGGATCTGGTGACCAAGGTGGCATTTACCAATGCCGAAGCCTCCTGGTACCTGTCCGACGGCGCTATCTTTGCCACCGTTCCGGCTTCCGCCAAGGACGGCGCCATCACAGTGACCCTGGAATCCGGTAAACAGGCTTTCACATCTGAGATTGAGGTGGTGAAGCCTGTCGCCACAGGCATCGCCGTCAATGAGGCAACGGCCGGGTATTCCCGAGTGAAGGTCTCCGGTACGGATCTGGACCTGGTCTCTTCCGTGGTAATCGGCACGGCCGAACAGGGTCTCATCCCCTGCGAGTTCGCTTATAACGGTGAAGATGGCACTGTCAGTATCGCCATTCCCCGTGATGCTTATAGCGGTCCGCTTACCCTCACTGCCGACAGCGGTTATGATACTGTAACCGATAAGATTGCGGTATTCTACGCAGAGCCGGTGAGCATCAACTTCGATTCTGAGTCCTATGGACTGGGCCGTCCGATTTCCATCAGTGGTTCCAACCTTCTCAAAATCGAGAGTATCTACATCAAGGGGAATAAAGTCCCGTCCTACAGCAATCGCAGCGACAACTCCATGACCTTTGAGATGCCGGAAGGCATCGGTCCCGGCGTGTATCGCCTGCAGCTTGTTCTGGTAGACGGTACCGAGCTTACCTGGCCCGTTCCGTTCGCCATCACCGCCCCTTACACCGAGACCTTCATCTTCGAGGGCTCCGAGGATCTTGGCAACTGGAGCAACCAGCCGATGTTTGGTGCAGATGGCGTCTTAGGCGAACTGGGTCTCGTTGTCGGGGACCAGATCCGCATTTACTACAAGCCTACGGCCGACTGGTGGCAGTTCCAGATTTACAGCGGCCACTGGGATGGCATGTCCTTCCCTGAACTGGGTGGCGGCAATACCGTGAATCCGGACAACGCACAGGCCGATGCCACCTTCTTCACCTTTGAGGTGACGGAGGACAATATCGGTGTTCTCACTGCCATCGGCGGATGGGGTGGTGCCCTGCTCTGCCAGGGTGAGAGTGTCATCATTACCGGTGTTTCCATGATCCACTTCGGCGCTGCCGAGACGGTGGTCTGGGAAGGCTCCTTCGAGACGGGCGACTATGCCACCAACGCCGAACTGGGCGGTGAAGACGACTGGGTGAACGCCGAGCTGTGGGATGGTGCGGAAATCCGCATCTACTTCACTGCGGCCGATCCTTCCGACTGGTCTCTGCAGATCTTCGACGGCCACTGGGGCGGTATGGGCTATGTTACGCCCAACGGAGTGCAGTGGAACCAGGATAACGCCGCCGAGGCCATCGAGAAGGGCTATGTCTCCTTCAAGGCCGAAGGGGATGCCTTTGCCGCCATGACCAGCCACCAGTGGTGGGGCTTTGCCCTCATCCTGCAGGGCAAGAACCTGACCATTACCAAACTGGCTTACATTTAGCCTGCCATTATTCCGGAGGGGGCCGACCCTCCCTCCGGAATCCAAAGCTGTAAATTATGAAGAAACTGAGAAACCTTCTTCTGGCGGGCTTCCTCCTTGCAGTAGCCTGGTCCTGCGGAAAAAACAACCCGGAGCCGTCTCCGGTGGACGATTCCCCCAAGGATATTACGCTGGAAACCACTTCGTTTATGGCTGCGCAAGGCGGAGAAACCCTGTCCCTGACTGTCACCGCTCCCGAACGCCCCAAGGTGGGCGGCGCCCCTTCCTGGATTACGGTGGGGGACGGGACCTATTCCAAATACAAGATTACCTTTACGCTCAAAGTGGCGGCCAACACGACCTTCGAGGATCGGTCGGCAGTCCTTACGGTCACTTCCGGAAGTCTGTCAAAAACGGTTTCCCTTACCCAGCCCGGCGCTCAGAAACCGGACGTACCGGAGCCGGAGCCCGGTTCGGAAATTGACAGGAACCTGACCAACCCCCATGCCAGCGCCGCAGCAAAGCGGGTCTATGACTTCCTGCGGGAAAACGCGGGGAAGAAGGTCTTGAGTGGTATCCAGTCCGGCGGTACGGCCAATAACAACGAAACCGCAGACGCTGTCTTCAAGATGACCGGCAAACATCCTGCCCTGGCAGGTTACGACTATATTTTCCTGCCATACTCTCCTACCCCCGCCAACTGGAACTGGAAGGTGGATTACGGCGACATCTCCGCCGCACGCGAGCAGTGGGAAAACAACGGCTTGGTTTCTTTCATGTGGCATTGGAATGTTCCCACCTCTAAAGAAGCCTGGGACAATGGTTTGAAAGGCAATTTCGACGGCTATAACTTCTATTGTGACAAAACCGGTTTCGATATCAGAAGGGCGTTGGTGGCCGGCAACTGGGAGAACGATTTCATCCTGAAGGATATCGAAAAAGTGGCCGGTTACCTGAAACTGCTGCAGGCCGAGGGAATCCCTGTCCTGTGGCGTCCCCTGCACGAAGCCGCCGGCAACTACAACATCTACGGATCCAACGGCGCCTGGTTCTGGTGGGGCCGGGGCGGTGCCGATGCCTGCAAGCAACTTTGGAAGCTCCTCAGGGATAAGCTGGAAGGGGAGTACGGCCTGGATAACCTGATTTGGGTCTGGACCTTGGATGCTACGGTAGGAGCAGAAAACGACTACGCCCTCTGGTATCCCGGAAACGACCTGGTAGACATCGTAGGATGCGATATCTACGAGGAGAATACATCGGCCAAAAGCCGTCAGTACAAGGCAGCGGTCCAGCTTACCGGCGGCAGGAAACTCGTTACGGTGAGTGAATGCGGCAATATCCCCGATCCGGAGCAGTGCCTGTCGGAGAATCAGAGCTGGAGTTGGTTCCTAGCCTGGAACTTGGAAGACTTCAAATTGAACACTACCGATTACTGGAAGAAACTGATGGGGTCGGCCCGTGTCTTTACCCGGGAGTCGATGCCTTCGCTTAAATAGGAAAACCCATGAAAACGATCCGTTCCATAGCCTTTTGCACCGCGGTGCTTGCCCTGCTTTCTACAGCTTGCCAGAAGCCTGATCCAACCCCGACCCCCGTAGATGAAGCCCCCACTTCCATCATGCTCAGCCAGAGCAGTTTTTCTGTGGCAAATACCGGAGAGAAACTGTCCTTGACGGTAACGGCGCCAGCCAGGCCTGCCGTTTCCGGCCTGCCGGACTGGATTTCCTTGACGGATGGAACCTATTCCAAGTACAAGATTACATTCGGTCTTATGGTAGCGGCCAATGCCGGTTATCAGGAGCGGACGGCCACCCTGACCGTCACCTCTTCCGGCGCTTCTTCCGTGACTGTAACCGTGACGCAGGCCGCTTCCGCAGAACCGGAGCCGCCCACCTCCGATCCGGACCCGGATAATAATCCTGCATGGAAAATGGCGATGAACCTGGGCCTTGGATGGAACATGGGCAACCAGTTTGACGGCTATTACAACGGCTCCTGGGCGGGAGAGAAAGAAGGATATCCGGGGGAGTGTGTCTGGCAGCCTGATGACAGCCATAAGGCCACGCAGGCTACTTTCGAAGGGCTGAAGAAAGCCGGGTTCACCAGCGTCCGTATTCCGGTGAGCTGGCTTCGGATGATTGGTCCGGCTCCTGCCTACACCATCGATGAAACCTGGCTTGGCAGGGTGTACGAAGTGGTCGGATTCGCCCACAATGCAGGGCTTAACGTGATTGTGAATACGCATCATGACGAGAACCATGGAGTAAACAATACGTACCAGTGGCTGGATATCAAGAATGCTGCCAATAATTCCGCTCTGAACCAGGCCATCAAGGAGGAAATCAAGGCGGTCTGGATCCAGATTGCCGAAAAGTTCAAAGACTGCGGCGACTGGCTCATCCTGGAGAGTTTCAATGAGTTGAACGACGGTGGCTGGGGCTGGAGCGATGCTTTCCGGGCCAATCCGTCCAAGCAGTGCGATATCCTGAACGAGTGGAATCAGGTCTTCGTGGATGCCGTCCGGGCCACCGGCGGAGAAAATGCCACGCGCTGGCTGGGCGTTCCCACTTATGCGGCCAACCCGGAATACACTACTTATTTCACGATGCCCTCTGATCCTGCCGGAAAGACAATGCTGGCCGTCCATTTCTACGACCCCTCCGACTATACCATCGGCAAGGAGCAGTACTCCGACTGGGGACATACCGGCCAGGCCGGGCAGAAAGCTACCTGGGGCGATGAAGACCATGTACGGGAAGTGTTCGGAAAACTGAACGCCAGTTTTGTCGAAAAGAAGATTCCAGTCTATCTGGGCGAATTCGGCTGCTCGATGCGTCGCAAATCCGACGGCCGTGCCTGGGCTTTCTACAAGTACTATCTGGAGTATGTGGTAAAAGCGGCCAGGACCTATGGCCTCCCGTGTTTCCTGTGGGACAACGGCGGCACCGACTCCGGCCAGGAACAGCATGGATATATCCATCATGGTAACGGCAGTTATCTCGGAAACAGCAAGGAGCTCGTCGACTTGATGGTGAAAGCCTGGTTTACAGATAAGGAAGGATATACCCTCCAGACCATCTACAACAGTGCTCCCAAGTTCTGATTCGGAATCTAACAAACAGTCATCATGCATAAAACTTTGTCGCTTATGGTACTTGTCATGGCTTTGACCTCATGCGGTACCGGAACAAAAAAGCCCATGGAAACGCCCAAAGACCAGCTGGTCCACCGGCTGTTCACCTATGCGGAACAGGGGAAGATCGCTTACGGCCACCAGGACGACCTGTCCTACGGCCACAACTGGGTGGTCACCGACTGGGAGAACGACCCTCTGGAGCGCTCGGACGTGAAGGCCGTTACCGGCAAGTACCCCGCCGTCGTGGGGTTCGACCTGGGCGGTATCGAGCTGGGCCACGCCAAGAATCTGGACGGCGTGCCGTTCGGCCTGATGCGAAAGGCGGCGCAGAAGCACGTGGAGCGTGGCGGCATTGTCACCTTCTCCTGGCATCCGCGCAATCCGCTTACCGGCGGCGATGCCTGGGACATCAGCTCCGACCAGGTGGTGAAGTCGGTTCTGACCGGCGGGGAGAAGCATGGCGTTTTTATGCTTTGGCTCACTCGTGCGGCCGATTTTATCGAAAGACTGGGGGCCGATGTCCCCGTGATTTTCCGCCCCTGGCACGAGAACCTGGGAAGCTGGTTCTGGTGGGGAAAGAACCTCTGCACGGAACAGGAATACCAGGAGCTTTACCGCATGACCTGGCTCTATTTCACCAAGGAGCGTGGCCTGACCAACATCCTGTGGTGCTATTCGCCCAACGGTCCGATAGAACCGGAACTGTATATGTCCCGCTATCCCGGCGATGAATTCGTGGATATCCTGGGGACGGATATTTATGAGTATGTCGGGGCCGACGGCCTGGAAGAAGCCGGCGTGCGTTTTAGTACGGAGGTGAAAAGTATGCTGACGGCCATGAATGTAATGGCGACGGATCACCACAAACTCATGTGCCTGTCGGAAACCGGCCTGGAAGGCATCCCCAGCCCCACTTGGTGGACGGGCGTACTGGAACCCGCCATCCGGGAATTCCCCATCAGTTATGTGCTCACCTGGCGCAACGCCCATGACAAACCGGAGCATTTCTATGCGGCCTGGGAGGGCTTTGAACACGCTGCCGACATGAAGGCGTTCAGCGAGTTGGACAATATTGTATTTTTAGACGAATAATGATGAACTTCGAAGAAAGACTGACCTGGCTGCGGGCCTACCACCAGCGGCTCCTGGAGCGCCCCAATGCGCCCATCGAAGGTAATGGTATTTACGAGCGCTATGAGCATCCCGTCCTCACGGCCGAGCATGCCCCGCTCACCTGGCGCTACGACCTGGATCCGAAAACCAATCCTTATCTGATGGAACGGATCGGCATTCATGCCGTACTCAATGCCGGCGCCATCAAATGGAACGGCAAGTATGTGGTGGTGGCCCGGGTAGAAGGGGCGGACCGCAAATCCTTCTTCGCCGTGGCGGAAAGCCCCAACGGCGTGGACCATTTCCAGTTCTGGCCGCATCCGATCACCATGCCCGAGTACGGAGAACCCGCCACCAATGTGTACGACATGCGCCTGACCGCCCACGAAGACGGCTGGATTTACGGGATCTTCTGCGTGGAGCGGAAAGACCATTCGGCACCGGGAGACCTCTCTGCCGCAACGGCCGCTGCCGGCGTGGCCCGTACCAAGGACCTTGTGCACTGGGAGCGCCTGAGCGATATCCGCAGCGGAAGCCAGCAGCGCAACGTGGTGCTGCACCCGGAGTTCGTGGATGGGAAATACGCCCTGTACACCCGCCCGCAGGACGGCTTTATCGACGCCGGAAACGGAGGCGGAATCGGCTGGGCGCTGGTAGATAACATGGAAAATGCCGTCATTACAGAGGAAAAGATCATCAACTGCCGCCGGTATCACACCATCCGCGAGGTGAAGAACGGCGAGGGGCCGCATCCCATCAAGACAGACAAAGGGTGGCTGCACCTGGCTCACGGCGTACGGGGCTGTGCCAGCGGCCTGCGCTATGTCCTGTACCTGTATATGACCTCCCTGGAGGATCCTTCCAAGGTCATTGCCGAACCGGGCGGCTTTTTCATGGCCCCGGAGGGCGACGAATACGTGGGCGACGTGATGAACGTCCTCTTTGCCAACGGCTGGATCTGCGACCCGGACGGGAAGGTGTTCATCTACTATGCATCCTCCGACACCCGGCTGCACGTGGCCACCTCCACGGTGGACCGGCTGGTTGACTATTGCCTGAACACCCCGGCGGACGGATTCCGCACCGGCCTGTCCGTGGAGGCGCTGAACGCCCTGATCGACCGCAATCTCCGTGAAGGGAAGTAATTGATTGTGAGCCGATTGTTTATTTTCCTTCAGGCCGAAAAGGATGAAGGAAATAGCGTAAAACATTGAATAACAATAATTTATTTTCACGGCTATGAAACGAATCCTGGCGACATTAGCTGCCCTGGCCGGCATAATGGCCGCTGCGCAGGCCCAGACATTGCGCCTGGCGCATATTTTCTCCGACCACATGGTGCTTCAGCAGCAGACGCAGGCTCCGGTATGGGGCTGGGGCAAGCCCGGCAGCACCGTAACCCTTACTTGGGAAGGAAAAACCCTGAAAGCCCAGGTCCAGGCCGACGGTACCTGGCGTACGGCGCTCCCCACCGGTGCTGCGGACGGTGTTCCCCGCACCCTGAAGGTGGAATCGGGAAAGGAGCGTATCGGCGTGGAGGATATTGTTCTGGGAGAAGTGTGGCTGTGCAGCGGCCAGTCCAATATGGAAATGCCCATCTCCGGCTTCGGCTTCCAGGAAGTGGAAGGTGCCACGCAGGCCATCCTTGATGCGCCTGAAACCGCTTCCCGGCTGCGGGTGTTCGACATCAAGACCCCCAAATGCACGGAGCCCATCGAGGACGTGGATGCCGTTTGGGCTTTCACGGACAGCGAGGTGACGGCCAAGACCTCGGCCGTGGCGTATTTCTTCGGCAGGCGGCTGACCAAGTCGCTGGGTGTCCCTGTGGGGATTATCGTGAATGCCTGGGGCGGCAGCCGGATAGAGCCCTGGATGACCAATGAGGCCATCGATGCCGCCGGCATCACCGCCGAAGAGCGGGCGGCGATCGACGCCATCCAGGAGCAGCCGGACCGCTGGCCGGAAACCCCGGAGCTGATCTGGAACGGCCGCGTGAAACCCATCGCCGGCTATGCCGCCAAGGGAATCATCTGGTATCAGGGGTGTTCCAATATCGGCCAGGACTGCTACGACAAACTGCAGGCTTCCATGGTGAAGTTCTGGCGCAGCGAGTGGGGGAGGGACCTGCCTTTCATCTTTACGCTGCTGGCCCCCTATGAGCACGGCGATCCCGACGGCCGCTGGCGTCCCCATTTCGTGGAAACCCAGCTGAATACGGAGAAACTGCTTCCCCAGAGCTGGGCCGTGTGTACCGAAACCCTGGGCAACAAGGTTACCGTACATCCCTCCCGGAAGCGGGAGGTGGCCGACATGATGTATCTGAGGGCTATGCAGAACGTCTATGGCATCTATCCCGGCGTTTCCATGGAGCTGCCCCGGCTCAAGGACGTGGCCTATGAGCTGGACGGCACGGTGAAAATCACCCTTACCCAGGTATGGTCCAACCTGATGTCCATATCGGAGCGGGATATCGTGGGCTTCGAGCTGGCCGGGGAAGACCGCGAGTTCCATCTGGCACAGGCCGAAGTGGACTGGGACGGCCAGACCATCGTGGTCCGCTGCCCCGAAGTGCCGCATCCCGTGGCGGTGCGCTACGGATTCCGGAATTGGATGGGCGCCAACCTGGCCAAGAGTAACGGCATCCCCGTGCCTCCGTTCCGCACGGATGACTGGGATTATTGATGTGCTGGCAGCGATATGCGGTTTAGTCCTTGTGCCTGGAATTATAGAAAAGATAACAGACTGATTATATGAAATTTAAGTTTTATTTATTGGCAGGCCTGATGGGCGCGGTGGCGGCTGTGGGCTGCCAGAGGACAGAGGTGACGGTGCAGTGCGCCCGGGGCAGCGTGCGGCTGCAGCCCGTCTCCGCGGAAATAGTGCGGGTAAGCGTGTCTCCCGACGGGCGTTTTCAGGACAGGCAGAGCCTCTCCGTGGTGCCCCGGCAGGCATTCAAGGACTTTAAGGTGCAGGAAGAGGCCGGGAAGCTGGAGCTCAGAACCAGCGCCCTGTGTGTCCGGGTGGACAAGGCCAGCGGCAAGGTGGATTTCTTCCGCTCCGACGGAACCCCGCTCACCGGAGACGGCACCAGTACGTTCACGCCGGTGGAGGTGGAAGGAAAGAAAGCCTACAGCGTACGCACGCAGTTCTCTTCCACCCCGGACGAGTCTTTCTACGGTCTCGGGCAGCACCAGGCCGGAGAGTTCGACCATAAGGGGCGGAGCGAGGAACTGTTCCAGTACAACACCAAGGTGAGCGTTCCCATGGTGGTTTCAACCAAGGGCTACGGCCTGCTGTTCGACGCCTATTCGCTGAGCCGCTGGGGCAATCCGTATCCTTATCAGCAGTTGGGTTCGCTGCTCAAGCTCTACGACAAAGACGGCGTGGAAGGAGCCCTCACGGGAACCTACAAGCCCAGGGAAGGGGCCGTGCTGGTCCAGCGGGAAGACAGCCTGTATTACGAGACCGAGTTCCACGTGAAGAACCTGCCGAAGGTTCCCCTGGGCGGCGCCGTGGTCACTTACGAAGGTTATCTGGAGGCCCCCGAAACGGCCGACTACCACTTTATCCAGTACTATGCGGGCTTCCAGAGCACAGAGATCGGCGGGCAGGAGGTGATGAGCCGCCGCTGGCGGCCGGCCTGGAACCCGAACAGCTGCAAGTTCACCGTGCATCTGGAAAAAGGGGTGAAGACCCCCGTGAAAATCACCTGGGATCCGGACGGGGACGTGTCCTACATCGGCCTCCGGGTGGCCCGGCTGCTTACTCCCGAGGAAGAGGCCGGTATCAGCTTCTGGAGCGAATTCGAGCCCTGCGCGGACTATTACTTCATTGCCGGGAACAATTACGACGACGTGATCCACGGCTACCGGACCCTGACCGGAAAAGCGCCGGTGATGCCCAAGTGGGTGCTGGGATTCTGGCAGAGCCGGGAGCGTTACGCCACCCAGGAAGACTTGGTGGAAACGCTCCGGGAGATGCGCCGCAGGCACATCCCGGTAGACAATATCGTCCAGGACTGGCAGTACTGGAAAGCCGACCAGTGGGGCAGCCACGAATTTGACGAGACCCGCTATCCCGATCCGGAGCGGATGCTGGACGACGTGCACGGGATGAACGCCCGCTTCATGATTTCCGTCTGGCCCAAGTTCTACACCAACACGGAGCACTATAAGGAACTCAAGCAGGCCGGGTACATGTACACCCATGCCGAGGAAGACGGGCTCAAAGACTGGCTGGGACATACGCAGAGTTTCTACGACGCCTATGCTCCCGGCGGCCGGAAAATGTTCTGGCGCCAGATGGACGAGACCCTCTACAGCCGATTCGGCCGGAAGATAGACGCTTGGTGGATGGACGCCAGCGAACCGAACCTGCGCGACTGCCTGCCGCTGGATTACATGAAGTGGCTTCTGAGTCCCAATGCCCTGGGTCCTTCGGCCGAGTACCTCAACGCCTATGCCCTGGTCAACGCCCAGGCCATCTATGAGGGGCAGCGCGGCGTGGACCCCAACAAGCGGGTCTTCCTCCTGACGCGGAACGGTTTCTCCGGCCTGCAGCGCTATTCCACAGCCACCTGGAGCGGTGATATCGGCACGTCCTGGATAGATATGCGCATGCAGATGGCCGCCGGCCTGAATTACTCCATGAGCGGCATTCCGTTCTGGGGGATGGATATCGGCGGCTTCTCCGTGATGGGGAAATTCAACGACCCCGCCAACGCGCGGGAGTGGCAGGAACTCCAGACCCGCTGGCACCAGTTCGGCACGTTCGTCCCGCTGTTCCGCGCCCACGGCCAGTGGCCCCGCCGGGAACTTTGGAACATTGCGCCGGAAGGCTCTCCCGCCTACAACAGCATCCTGTGGTATATGCAGCTGCGCTACCGTCTGATGCCTTACCTGTATTCCCTGACAGGAGCCGTGAACCGGGAAGACTACACCCTTATGCGCGGTCTGCCCATGGATTTCCCGCAGGACCTCCGTGTCCGGGACCTTTCAGACCAGTGGATGTTCGGCCCGGCCCTGATGCCCTGCCCCGTGTACGAGTACCAGGCACGCAGCCGCAGCGTCTATTTCCCGGAGGGTTCGCTGTGGTACGACTTCTACAGCGGTGCCGCCATCTCTGGCGGACAGCGCCTGGAGGCCGACGCACCCTATGAACGCATGCCCCTGTATGTGCGCGGCGGCAGTATCCTCCCCATCGGACCTGCCATGGAATGGTCTGACGAGAAACCCGCCGACGACCTTCTTTTGGTGGTTTATGCCGGGGCCGACGCCGACTTCACCCTCTATGAGGATGACGGCCTCACGTATGCTTATGAGAAGGGTGCGTTCTCGACCATCGGCCTGCATTGGAACGACGCGGAGCGGACCCTGACCATCGGCCGGCGGGAAGGTTCTTTCCCGGAAATGCTCAAGGAGCGCACTTTCCGCATCGTGGTGGCCGACCCTGCCCATCCCTTCGCCTTCGACCCGGATGCCAAGGGCACGGTGACCCTCCGTTACACCGGCTCCGCCGCCGAGGCCAAGATTTCCCGCTGAAATAATTAAATAACGATATACGATCATGATCCCTTTCATCCGAAAAACTGTTTTTCCCGTTCTTCTGGCCGTGCTTGCCTGCGGCTGTTCTTCCGGTAGCAAGAATACGGCCATCGCCCCGGACCCGGAGGTGGAGGCCAAGGTAGAGAGTGTCCTCAAGGGCATGACCCTGAAAGAGAAAGCCGGCCAGATGGTGCAGCTCTCCATCATGGTGCTGGAAGACGACACCCACGAGGCCATCGACCCGGCCAAGCTGGACAAAATCATCGGCGAGTACAAGGTGGGCTCCATCCTGAACGTGATGCACGACGCCGCCCATTCCCGCGAACACACCGCCGACATGATCCGGCAGATCCAGGAAAAGTCCATGGAGGTGCTGGGCATCCCCTGCATCTATGGCCTGGATATGATCCATGGGGCATCCTACCTCACGGAGGGCTCCCTGTACCCGCAGGAGATCAACCTGGCTGCCACGTTCAACCGGGATTACGCCCGGATGATGGGCGAGGCCATGGCCTATGAGACCCGCGCCGCGCAGGTCCCCTGGGTGTTCTCTCCGGTGATGGACCTGGGCCGCGACCCCCGCTGGCCCCGTATCTGGGAGAGTTTCGGCGAGGACCCTTACCTGCAGTCGGAGATGGCCCGGATAGAAACCGTCGCCATCCAGGGCGCTGACCCCAACCATATAGACCTGGACCACGCCGCCGTGAGCATCAAGCACTTCATGGGTTACGGCGTTCCGCATACCGGCAAGGACCGCACGCCGGCTTACATTGCCGAGAACGACCTCAGGGAGAAGTACTTCCGTCCGTTTAAGGAATGCTTCCAGGCCGGAGCCCTCACCGCCATGGTCAATTCGGCCTCCATCAACGGCATCCCCACCCATGCCAACAAGACCCTCCTCACCGGCTGGGTGAAGGAGCAGCTGGGCTGGGACGGCATGCTGGTGACGGACTGGGCGGATATCGACAACCTGTACACGCGCGACCATGTGGCGGCCAATAAGGAAGAGGCCGTGGCCCTGGGCATCAACGCCGGAATCGACATGATCATGGACCCGTACGACCCCGAATGTGTGAACGTGATTGTGAAACTGGCCGAATCCGGTGCCATCCCCATGGAACGGATCGACGATGCCGTGCGGCGGATCCTCCGCCTGAAGGTGCGGCTGGGCCTGTTCGAAAATCCCACCTGGACCAAGGAGTATCCGGAGTTTGCCTCGGAGCGCTTTGCGCGGGAGTCCTATGCCGCCGCCGTAGAGTCCGAAGTGCTGCTGAAGAACCAGGACGGCATCCTGCCGCTCCAGGGGACGGAACGGATCCTGGTGACCGGCCCCAATGCCAATTCCCTGCGTGCCCTGAACGGTGGCTGGAGCTATCGCTGGCAGGGTGCGGCCGACGAGTTCGTCCCGCAGTACAATACCATCCTGGAGGCGCTCCAGCAGCGTTTCCCCCATGTGATTTACGCTCCGGGCGTGGAATACATCGAGATTCCCATGGCCTGGCAGTATGAGAATCCTGCCGGTATCCCGGCCGCCGTTGCCGCCGCCCGCGGGGCCGACGTCATCATCGCCTGCGTGGGCGAGAATTCCTATTGCGAAACCCCCGGCAACATGGACGACCTGAACCTGTCGGCCAACCAGAAGGAACTGGTCCGTCAGCTGGCCGCCACGGGCAAGCCCGTGATCCTGGTCCTGAACGAGGGCCGTCCCCGCATTATCGGTGACATCGAGCCGCTGGCCAAGGCCGTGGTGGATGTGATGCTGCCCTCCAACTATGGCGGCGACGCCCTGGCCGCCCTGCTCTCCGGCGACGAGAATTTCTCCGGCAAGCTGCCCTTCACTTATTCCAAGCACATCAATGCCTTGCACACCTACGACTATAAGGTGTCCGAGCACCGCGAGGTGATGGAGGGCTCGTACAACTACGACGCCATCATGGACGTGCAGTGGCCCTTCGGCCATGGCCTGAGCTACACCACTTTCGCCTACAGCGACTTCCAGCTGCTGAGCCCGACTTCCTTCAAGGCAGGCGACGTGCTCAAGCTTTCCGTAAAGGTAACCAATACCGGCAGCCGGGAAGGCAAGGAAGCTGTTCTGCTGTACAGCTCGGACGTGGTGGCCTCCCTGATTCCGGACGTGAAACGGCTCCGCGGCTTTGACAAGATTGCCTTGCAGCCCGGTGAAACCAAGACTGTCACCTTCGAACTGCCGGCCAATGAGCTCGCCTTTGTGGGGGCCGATGGAAAATGGCGCCTGGAGGCGGGTGAGTTCCGGCTCTCCTGCGGCGGACAGGGCGTTATGGTCAACTGCAGCGAAACCAAGGTCTGGGACGCCCCTAATATCTGATGATGGAAACAAAGACAGACATCTTCCTGAGGGAAGTGCGGGAAGAGCTGGAAGGGAACATCCTTCCCTTCTGGCTGGCCCTGAAAGACCCCCGTGGCGGTTTTTACGGTGAGGTTACCCCTGCCGGAAAGGTTATCTATGACGCACCCCGCGGCGTGATTCTGAACGCCCGCATCATCTGGGCTTTTTCCGCCGCATACGCCGCCCTGGGCAAGAGCGAATACCTGGTGGCGGCCATGCACGGGCGGGACTGGTTCCTGGAGCATTTCTGCGACCATAAGTATGGCGGCGTTTACTGGAGTGTGACCCCGGAAGGGGAGCGCCTGGATGCCAAAAAGCAGCTGTATGCGCAGGGATTCGCCATCTACGGCCTCAGCGAACTGTACCGGGCCACCCGGGACGACGAGGCCCTGAAGGCGGCCGTGAACTTGTTCCAGGTTGTGGAAAGCCGCTTCGCCGACCGGGTGAACGGCGGCTACACCGAGGCGCTGGACCGGGATTTCACTCCGCTCGCGGATATGTCCCTGAGCGCCCATGACATCAATGCCCCCAAGACCATGAATTCCCACCTGCACCTGCTGGAGGCCTATGCCAATCTGTATAAGGTGTGGCCGGATCCGGCCCTGAAAGAGGCGGTGGAGTCGCTGCTGGATATCGTATGCACAAAGATCATGGCGGCCGACGGGCATCTGCAGCTGTACTTCCGGGAAGACTGGACCCCCATGCCGGGCGCCGTTTCCTTCGGCCACGACATTGAAACTTCCTGGCTGGCCCTGGAGTGCGCTTTTGCCCTGAAAGACCTGGATGTGGTGAACCGGGTCCGCCCGGCCTGCCTGGCCATGGCCCATGCCGGAAACGACGGGCTTCTCCCGGACGGCTCCATGCTGTATGAGCAGCAGGAGAACGGCCAGCTGGACGAGTCCCGCCAGTGGTGGGTGCAGGCCGAGGCCGTGGTAGGGAACCTCTGGCTGTGGAAGTTCCATGCCGATGCAGCCGGGGCGCGCCGTGCCCTGGCTGCCTGGGGTTATATCCGGGACCATCTGGTGGACCGCAGCGGCGGAGAATGGTACTGGGCCGTCCTTTCGGACGGTTCCGTGGACCCGACCCAGCCCAAGGCCGGTTTCTGGAAGTGCCCTTATCACAACTCGCGCATGTGTCTGGAAGTAATGAAAATATTTGAATAGAAATGGCAAAGCTGTCAGAGAAAATCGGTTATGGACTGGGTGACGCCGCGGCCGGCGGCATTACCTGGAAAGTCATGTCCATCGCCTTCCCCTTGTTCTTTACCAACATCTTCGGCCTCACGGTGGCCGACACGGCTACCCTGATGCTGGTGGCGCGCCTGTTCGACGTGGTCACGGATCCGCTGATGGGCGCCCTGGCCGACCGCACCCAGTCCCGCTGGGGAACGTACAGGCCCTGGCTCATTTTCGGGGCCATCCCCCTGGGCGTGGTGTTCGCCCTGCTGCTGTTCACGCCGGACTTCGGCCCGGTGGGCAAGCGCATCTACGCTTATTCGCTGTACCTGCTGATGATGGCGGTTTATACGGCGGTGAACGTGCCTTACGGCTCTCTGCTGGGCGTCATGACCGACGACGACAACGAGAAGAACCAGTTCTCCTCCTACCGCATGGTGGGGGCCTATGCCATGG
>CAMHST010000024.1 GCA_946187865.1 uncultured Bacteroidales bacterium | reverse complement strand
CAGGGCATGCTGGAAATGGCCATCGTGGAGAATATCCAGCGGGAAAACCTGGACCCGATAGAAGTGGCCATGAGTTACCAGCGCCTGATGGAGGAATGCCGGCTCACGCAGGAGCAAATGGCAGACCGCGTAGGTAAAAAGCGCGCTTCCGTGGCCAACCAGCTCCGGCTGCTCAAGCTGCCCGCCAAGGTCCAGCACGACCTGAAAGTGGGCCTGGTCAGCGTCGGGCACGCGAAAGTGCTGCTGGGCGTGGAAGACCCTGCCCTGCAGGAATCCCTGTGCGACCAGATTGTGCGCGCCGGCCTGTCCGTGCGCCAGCTGGAAGAAAAAGTGAAGAACCTGGACCGCCCGGCCAAGGGGCCCAAAGCGGACAAGGAAGAGCCCGAAGAGCTTCCGGAGATGTATTATCGGCTCCTGGAGAATGTCGGCCGGTATTTCGGGGACAATCTGTCCCTCAAGCGCAGCGCATCGGGAAAGGGCACCCTTACCATCAAATTCGACTCCGACGACCAGATGCGGGAATTCCTAAACGCCCTGGCCGATCGATGAAGCTTCGCACCCTCATAGTCCTGGCTCTCCTCCTCGCTTTTGCATGGCCGCTCCGGGCTCAGTACCGGGACGACCAGTTCAAGCGGGATGCCTTCTCGCAGAACTACGCAGATACGCTCACGGCCGATGCCGACAGCTCCAAACTCTTCAGTTTCAAGGAGTATTTCGGCGGGCTCACCCATAAGCGTACGGCCGCCCTGCGCACCCTGACCATGGGGTCGGCCGTCATGGTGGGCGGCACGCAGATCTACAACAAGCAGTACTGGAAACTCCCCATCGTATATGGCGGAATCGGAGCCGGCGTGGGGCTGGGCATCCACTTCAACCAGAAGTTTCACCAGACGGGAGACTCCAAGTACGCGACCTACCGGACGCTTTCCTATGCAGGTGCTGCCCTGGCCTATTGGGGCTCGCTGATGGACGGGGTGGTCAGTTATAAAGACGACACCCAGGAGCACAGTCCGGCCAAAGCCACCATTTACTCGCTCCTGCTGCCGGGACTGGGCCAGATTTACAACGGAGAGGCCTGGAAAGTTCCCCTGTATCTGGGGCTTATTGCCGGCGGCGCCTATTTCTGGCACGACAACAACGTACAGTACCAGCGCTGGAAGTGGATCCACAACATGGCCACCACCGACGACGAAACCGTGGAACGCCCTCCGCAAACCGGAGAAAACGCCAAACACTACCGGGACGTTTACCGCCGCTACAGGGACTATTCCGTCCTGGCTACCGCCTTGTTCTACCTGATCCAGGTTATCGACGCCAACGTCTTCGCCTACATGCAGGATTTCGAGGTCTCCGAAGACCTTTCCCTGCGCATGCAGCCGGCTGTCCTGCCCACCGCCAATTACGCCATCGCCCCGCCTGCCTTGGGCATGACTATCGGCCTTAAATTCTGATGAGAATGATGAAAAAAGCACTCCTTACCGCCACCCTTGTCTTTCTTACGCTCACGCTTGCCGCCGCCCCCGGCGGACGCAAAACCCGTAAGCAGCTGGAAAAGGAAAACGAGCAGCTGCGGGAACGGATCATAGAGTTGGAGGCCGCCATCGAAGCCATCCAGCTGGAACAGGAGGAACGGGAAGAAATCGAAGAGCTGCTTTCCGGCGAAAACGAGAACAAACAGGCCTCCGGCATGGATTACGACGCCCCGGACGCCGCTACGGACTCGCTCCTGAGCCAGTGGTACATGCACCGCAGCCGCAGCGGTTCCCGCGAGGCGGAATATGACATGGACTCGGTGGTGTTCACCACCGACGTTCCGGACTCGGTGCTCATGGGCCGGCTGGAGAAAATGAACGCCTTCATCAGCCTTCCCTATAATGAGCGCGTGAAAAACTACATGGTGCTGTACTCGGAGAAAATGCCGCGGAAAATGGCGGAGATGATGGGCTTGTCGTCCTATTATTTCCCTATCTTCGAGGAGACTTTCCGCCGGTACGACCTTCCTCTGGAACTCAAGTACATGGCCATCATCGAAAGCGCGCTGAATCCCCGGGCGGAATCGTCGGCGGGGGCCCGCGGCACCTGGCAGTTCATGTATCGCACGGCCGTCAATTACGGGCTGCGGATCAACTCCTACATGGATGAGCGGATGGATCCTTTCCTGTCGGCCGATGCCGCCGCCCGCTACCTGAGGGACGCCTACCGGATTTTCGGGGACTGGTCGCTGGCCATATCGGCCTATAACTGCGGCTCCGGGAACGTGAACAAGGCCATCAAGCGCGCCGGCGGAAAACGGGACTTCTGGGCCATCTACGACTACCTGCCCCGGGAAACCCGCGGCTATGTTCCGGCCATGGTGGGCGCCATGTACGCCTTCACCTACGCCAAGGAATACGGCCTCCAGGCAGATCCAGTGGCCATTCCCGTGTATGTAGACACTTTCCACGTGCACCGCAATTTCCACATGGCCCAGATCAGCGAAGTGCTGGGCATTCCCATCGACGACGTGCGTGACCTGAATCCCCAGTACCACAAAGACATCATCCCGGGGGCGTCGGAAGACGTCGTGCTCCGCCTCCCCTTCGACTACACCGCCGCCTTCCTGGACCTGCAAGACTCCATCGCCCGCTACAAGGCCGACGTCCTGTTTGCGGAAAAAGTGGCCGACGGCCGCTCCGCCTCCCCCTCTTCCACCCGCAGCGCCACCCGCAGTTCCGCCCGGCCTGCCCGCGGAAGCTCTTCCTCCTCCGGCACCTGGGTGTACTACACGGTCAAATCCGGTGACAACCTGGGCAAGATTGCCCGAAAGTACCACACCACCGTCAAGCAGCTCAAGAACTGGAACAACATGAAGAGCGACTTCCTCTCCATCGGGAAACGCCTGAAAGTCGGCAAGAAGTAAGCGTTCCGTTCACAGCCGGGTCCCGCACAGACGGGTTCCACGCTATTTCCACCCCTCCGGGAACAGTTTGGGGCCGTTTTCGTGCCCGCACGGTCAGTTTTCCTGCCTCCGGGAACAGTTCGGGGCCGTTTTCGTGCCCGCTCGGTTGGCTTTTCCATCCAGGAACGGGAGGACCGGGATTTGGTCTGGAAGTAACCGGGAGCGGAGGGGCGGCAGGGGTAAGAAGCATCGGCCTTAGCGTTCTGCCTGAAGTTGAAGGCGAAACGACGGGGTGAAATCGCGGCCAGGGCGCCAGGTGAAGGCGGCCCGGAGATAGATTTTCAGGGTGAACCAACGAGGAAAACGGTGTTTCCAGCCCCCATAGGCCGACACAGCTATTCCCCGTCCGGAATACGCCGGAACAGAGAATGTGCCCGGCGTATCGCGTTCGTAGCAATAGATTCGTGCGGCCCAGTCACTGACAGAAAAGCCTGTCAGTCGCAGATAGGCCGATAAACTTTCCCCCTTGTAGCCGCCCTCCAAATATCCCAAGGCACCCCAGTTACTATTCGTCTCGTTTCCTTGCTCGACAACAACGGCCTGAACAACATTATCTCCCAAAGCACCCCGAGTACCACCCGGCATGTTTCCTTGCTCAACCACAACGGTCTGAACATCATTACCCCAGCGGCCGGAGTGAACAGCCTCCAGGCGAAGGACACTGAGCCAGGGGCCGCTCCCAAGGCGAAGATCGGCCCGCAGTGACGTGCGGGAGGGCTCGTAGCTGCGATAACGCTCTGTCAGCCGCAGCTCAAGCGCCCACAGCGGGGACAACTGCCACTGCCAGGTGCCATAGACGCGCACTTGCAGGCGGCGGGGATCCTCTCCGGGAAGGGGAAGCAGCGAAGCGTCTGCGGTGAGCGTGAGTTGATGCGCCACGACGCTGCTGCCAAAACCGCTTTTTCCATGTAACGGCACCCAGCGCCCGGAAGACCAGGCCATGCCTGCAGCCAGCCCGTACTCGCCCTGCTTTTTCCCGGAAAAACGGCTGGGAATGGCACGGGCCTGAAAAGCCAGGTCCAGGGCATCGGCAAAGCGCCAACGAAGTGCCGCCTTCCCGGCCAGGGAACCGGACTTCCAGGCTCCTTCCCATGCGGCAGAAAGGCCCTTGTGGTTGACAAATCCTTGAAGCGACACGGCCGGTTTCCCGTCCTGCCAGATAACTGCGGCGCCCAGCTGCCCCCATCGGCCCAGCCAGCTCCCTTGAACTCCGGCCGCACCCAACCAGCTCCCCTGGGCCCCAGCCGAGCCCAACCCGCTTCCCAAGGCGGCAAACGCCATCGCCTGCCAGGGGCCCGAAATCCATTCCGCAGCCCCGCCCCTTTTTACTTCTGCAGGCGAAAACGACCACACCGGCGACACGCCCGTGGCACGCTGCACAAATGCGTCCACCGTGGAGAGACTGCTCATGGAAAAGCCGTCCCACAGGAGGAGACCTTGCCCGAAACGCAGTTTATAGTCTCCCAGGACAATCCGTGCCCGCCGGAGCGTATATTCGCCGTAAAAAGTCCCTTCGCGCCCCCTCCAGGCCCCTCCTGCGCGCACCTGACGCCATTGAGCCTTGACTTTGCCGCCCACACCGCCGGAAGCATAGCGCACCAACGCCGTCCCCTGCACCCCGCTGGTGTCTGCCGCCGCTCCCCGATCCAGAATCAGGTAGGGTTTGAGCGCATCCACTGCCGCCCTGTCGAATCCGTCCACAAGCATCAGTTCCTCGAAGGAAAGGATATCCCCCGCCCTTTCCCTGTAATCCAGGATAGACGCCACCTGGTAGGCCGACAATAAAGGCCCCGGCCGAAGTCGCGGGCTGTTCACCCGCACCCGGGAGGCCCGCTCCAGCTCCTGTATCCATTCCTGGGGAATTTCCTCTTCCGATCCGGCGCCCGAAAGATACCGGGCCGCCCGGAGTATTTCTTCCTCCTGTGCCGCGGCCAGGGCGCATATCCCCGCGAGCAGCACGCAACAAATCCGTCGTCTCATGGCCGCAAGGTAAAAAAAGATGCCGCTTTTTTTACGATCCAATCATGTTTTCAAGCGTTTTTTATCTGTTTTTTCGTATTTTTGTGAAATCAATATGCAAATCATGGAAAACAAGATTACCCTTCACGACAAAAAGTTCAGACCGTTCATCTCCTACGGGGAGCTGCAGAAGGCGATCGACGCCGTAGCGCAGCAGCTCAACGCAGACTTTGCGGACAGCACGGAAGAAGACGCTCCCATTCTCTTCTGCACCCTGAACGGTGCCGTCATGTTTGCCGCGGAACTGCTTAAACGGATTCACTTCCCCTGCGTGTTCAAAGCTGCCAAGATGTCGTCCTATGTAGGAACCCGCTCCACCGGTGTCGTGCAGGGAGACCTGGCCGCCCTGGCCCAATTCAAGGACAAACGGGTCATCGTTGTGGAAGACATCGTGGACACCGGCAATACCATTGTCGCCATCTCGGACCAGCTGAAAAGCCTGGGCGCCCGGGAAGTCAGAATCTGCACCATGCTCCTGAAACCGGACGTATATGACAAATCCGTGAAACTGGATTATGTGGCCATGGAGATACCCAATCGCTTCATCGTAGGCTTCGGCCTGGACTATGACGACCTGGGCCGCAATTACGAGGATATTTACGTTTTAGACAACTGATATGAAATACTACATTCTGTTCGGCCCTCCCGGTGCTGGTAAAGGCACCCAGGCCGGCGCCATGGTGGCGCGCTACAATTTATGCCATCTCTCTACCGGAGAGCTTCTCAGAAGCGAGATTGCCGCCGGAACGGAACTGGGCCTCAAGGCCAAATCCCTGATCGAAGCCGGCGAACTGGTCCCGGACGAGGTCGTGGAAGGCATGATCGAAGCCAAGTTCGGCAGCGTTAAAAACGTGGCCGGGTTCCTGCTGGACGGTTTTCCCCGCACCATCGCCCAGGCAGAGGCCCTGGACAAGATGCTCGCCAAGAACGGGGAAGCCGTCACCGCCTGCATCTCCATCATGATCCCGGATCCCCTGATCCAGGAACGTATCGCCCACCGCGCCCAGATTGAAGGCCGCGCCGACGACGCCAAACCGGAGGTAGTCCAGAACCGGATCCGCACCTATCACGCCAAGACAGAGGCCCTGATAGATTTTTACAAGGCCGCCGGGAAGTATCAGGAAATAGACGGGGTAGGCACCATCGAAGAGGTCCAGAACCGGATTTTCGCCCAAATGGACCAGGATTAACGTCCACCCCATTACCATCTGACTGTCAGGATGCCATGCCAGGCGTCCTGACTTTTATTTCTGCACAATATTCCGTACATTTGTAGGATTTTTTGACGAACCTTTTACAGATGCACAGGATTTTTTTGCCGATATACCATTTTTTCCGCCAGCACAAGCCGCTGATGTACGTCCTGATCGTGGCCTCCATGGCCCTGTTTCTCCTGTTCGGACTGCAGCTGCGGCTGGAGGAAGACATCGTCAAGCTTCTTCCCCGGTCCTCTACAGACAACGAACTGGCTTTCAGCGAGATAGAACTTAAAGACAAGGTTTTTATCCAGGTCACTTCCAAAGACCCTGAGCATCCCGTCCCGGCATCTGAACTGGGCAGCGCCGTAGAGGAATTCTGTGACATCCTTCAGCAGAAAGACTCCGCCACGCATTATATTGCCGGCATCCTGTCTTCCCTGGATGCGGACACCGGCCTGTCGGCCATGGATTTCGGCATTACGCATCTCCCCGGCTTTGTGGACACGGCCTGGTACGGCGCCATTGAAGCGCTACTGGAGAAAGAAGCCATCGACGCCCAGATGCAGGAGAATTACCGCCTGGTGATGGCCGACGAAACCGGCATGGACACCCAGCTGGTGGCCATGGATCCGCTGGGCCTTCGCAATGTGGTGCTCGGGGATATCCTGGGAGAGGCTGTCGGCGGATTCACCCTGGAAGACGGGCATCTGTTCTGCCCGGACAAGACGGTTGCCCTGGCCTTCCTCTCCCCCAGCTTCGACCCCATGAATTCCGGCATGGCCTCCAAGATGGTCAACATGATCGGCCGGTCTGAAAAAGACTTTGAAGCCGCCCACCCGGAGCTGGAAATCTTCATCCACGGCAATCCCCAGGGCAGCGTGTCCAACGCCGGCACCATCAAAAAAGACGTGCTCTGGACCGTGGGTCTGTCCCTGCTCCTGATCCTGGTGATTATCCTGCTCAGTTTCCATAATTTCACCTTTGTCTGGCAGCAGGTGCTCCCCATCGCCTACGGAACGGCTTTCTCCATGGCGTGCATGTACTGGATCAAGGGATACATGTCCCTGATGGCCCTGGGTCTGGGCGCCATCGTGCTGGGCGTAGCCATCAGCTATTGCCTGCATGTGCTCATCCATTTCTACTACGTGGGAGACGCTGAGAAAATGCTGCGCGACGAGTCCACCCCCGTGTTCCTGGGCTGCATCACCACCGTGGGGGCCTTCCTGGGCCTGCTGTTTACGGAAAGCGACCTGCTCAGGGACTTCGGCCTGTTCGCCACCTTCGCCCTTTTGGGGAACACCTTCTTCGCCCTGGTGTTCCTGCCGCATTTCATGAAGCCGGAACAGATCCAGTTCAAACGTCAGCACGGATTCCCGCTTGTAGAACGCATCAACAACCTCCCCTGGGACCGCAAACCGTGGTTCATCGCCATATTGGTGGTCCTGATTATCGTGGGTGTGGCCTTCAGCGGCCGCGTCCGGTTTGACAACGACCTGCGCAACCTGGACTTCGACAATCCCGAAATCACGGCCAGCCAGAATCTTTATAACGAGAAAAATGCCGACGGCAACGCCCACATGTACTTTGCCGCCTGGTCCGATGATAACCTGGACGAGGCCCTGGAGTATAACGACGGCCTGTTCCGTTCGCTGGATTCACTCAAGGCCTGCGGCCTGGTGAAGGGCTTCAGTCCGGTGACCCATCTGCTTTTCCGCTCGCAAAGGAGCCAGCAGGAGCGCATCGCCGCCTGGAAAGCCTTCTGGTCGACGGAGCGCATCGCGAGGCTCCGCCCGCTGGTGAACAAATCGGCCCTGGAGCACAATCTGCAGCCGTATCTGTTCGAGCCCTTCTTCAATCTGGTCCAGGGAGACTATGAAAGCGGAGACCTTTATGCCTCCGGGATCGTCCCTCCTGGCCTGCTGTCCAACTACATCGAGCAGCAGGAAAGCGGCCGATTCATGGTGTTCACGGACGTGTCCTATGCCCAGGAAGACCAGGATCCCGTCTGGGAGGCCGTCACGGCCAATCCCAACGTGATCGTCCTGGAGCCTTTCTTCTATTGCCGGGACATGGTGGAGATCGTCCACGACGACTTTTCCACCACGCTGTGGATTTCCAGCCTCTTTGTGCTGCTGGTGCTCCTGTTCTCTTTCCGGAACATCTGGATCGCGCTCATCGCGTTCTTCCCCATGTTCATCAGCTGGTATGTGATGCAGGGATACATGGCTATCTTCGGCCTGGAATTCAACCTGATCAACATTGTCATCTCCACCTTTATCTACGGTATCGGCGTAGATTACAGCATCTTTGTGATGGAGGGCCTCCTGCGGGAAGCCCGGGAAGGAGAATCGCGCACGCTCAACTACCATAAAGTGGCCATCTTCTATTCCGCCCTGGTGCTGGCCATCGTCACCTTCTCCCTGATTTTCGCCCGACATCCCGCCATCCGCTCCATCGGCATCATCACCCTGATCGGAATGGCGTCCACTATCCTGATTACCTACTCCTTACAACCGTTTGTGTTCCGGATGCTCTGCAAGATACCGTTTTTCCGCAGAAATTTCCGCATAAAAGAAAAAGCATGAACCTCACGGCAGACCTATACCTGGACATGATCCGGAGCGGAGCGGCAAGTCTTGCCCAGAACCGCCAGGCGATCAACGACTTGAACGTATTTCCCATCCCCGACGGAGACACCGGGGACAACATGTACATGACCATGGAGGCCGGCTGCAACGCCAGCGGGAACAACCTGGCCCAGATGTCAGATGCGGTCTCCCAGGGCATGCTCCTGGGTGCGCGCGGCAATTCCGGGGTTATCCTCTCCCGCATTTTTGCGGGCATGGCCCAGGGCTTCTCCCAGCTGAAGGAAGCGGATGCCCAAGCCTTCAGCGCCGCCATGCGCTCCGGCGTGGAAGCGGCCTATCACGCGGTTTCCCAGCCGGTGGAAGGAACCATCCTCACCGTCCTTCGGGAGGGTGCCGCGGCGGCGGACCGGTCGGCAAGCCTGGAAGAATACTTCGACCTGATGATTGCGGGCATGGACCTGGCGCTGGAACATACGCCGGACCAGCTGGATGTCCTGAAAAAAGCCGGTGTCGTGGACAGCGGCGGCGCCGGACTCATCGCCGTCTGGGAGGGAATGCGGGCCGCCCTGCATGGAAACAGCCTCCTTTTAGAAGAAACCACGCCTGCCCAAACCGCCCATACCATTGATTTTCAGGCCTTCACGGAAGATAGCGAGCTGGAATTCGGCTACTGCACGGAGTTCCTTCTGCGGCTCCAGCGCTCCAAGGTGGATCTGGAGCATTTCGACGAGCACGTGATCTCCGACTGGCTCTCCACCCGGGGAGACTCCATGGTGTTTTTCCGGGATGGCAGCATCGTGAAAGTGCATATCCACACCAAAGACCCGGGCGCAGTGCTCTCCAAATGCCGCGAATGGGGCGAGTTCCTGACCATAAAGGTAGAGAACATGACCTTGCAGCACCACGAGAACCACATGGACGAGCGTTTCAAACGCAGCCACAAAGCCCTTGGCATCATCGCGGTCGCCGCCGGAGACGGCCTTTCAGACGCTTTCCGCCAAATGGGAACGGATGTGGTGATCGAGGGCGGACAAACCATGAATCCCCCGGTGGAACGTTTCATCGAGGCCTTCGACGAGGTTCAGGCCGACGTAATCCTGGTATTCCCGAACAACGGGAATATCCTCCTCACAGCCCGGCAGGCCGCGCAGCTATACAAGAAATCCAGGGTGGAAGTGATCCCGACCAAAACCCTGGGAGAAGGCTATTATGCCCTGGCCAACATGCCGTCCACGGACAACAGCATAGAACAAATCGTGGAAACCCTTTCCCAGGCCATCGGCAACGTGACCACCGGAATGGTCTCCCGCGCCATCCGCGACACCGAGATGGGGCCCAAGGGCACCTATCTGGGCTTCTGCGGCAAAGATATCCTCTGCGGCTCTCCCATACGGGAGCAGGCGGTCACCGAACTCTCCGGCAAACTGGACGCCGCCTCCCGGGATATTCTCCTCCTCCTTTCCGGTGCCGACGTTCCCATGCCGGAAGCGGAATCGCTCCGCAGCACCCTGGAAGCATCCTGTCCCCTGACGGAAGTCATCCTCCTTCCGGGCGGACAACCCGTTTACGATTATATTTTGGTCTCATTCTAAATCCCCAGTCCCCATGCTTAGCATCTTTACAGACACCGACACCGACATCACGCCCGCCATTGCGGCTGAATACGGTTACACGTTGATCTCGATGCCCTACAGCATCGACACCAAAACGGTCTATCCCTACGAAGATTTCGAGACATTCGACGCCCACGCTTTCTACGACACACTGCGTACAGGCGTTCTGCCCACCACCAGCGCCATTTCCAAAGAGCGGTATATCCGCTACTTCGAGAAAGACTTCCAGGAAGGCAACGACATCCTCTACGTACACTTCTCCCGGGCCATGACCAACACCTTCGACGTCATGGACCAGGCCGTCGCAGAGCTGAAGGAGAAATATCCCGGAACCCGTTTCGAGGAAATCGACACCAAAGGCATTACCACCATCAGCTACAACATCGCGCGGGAGGTGGGAGACCTTGTGAAGGCCGGAAAAACCCTGGACCAGATCCTGGAGTGGGCCAAGGAAGAGGTGGATCATTTTGCCATGTACTTCTTTGCCGACGACCTCAAATTCTTCCGCCGCAGCGGCCGTGTAAGCGGGCTGGCCGCGGCAATGGGAACCCTGATCGGCGTGCGTCCCATCATCCACATGAGCCAGGAAGGGAAAATGGTTTCCGTGGGAACGGAGACCGGCCGGCTCAAGGCCATGACCCATCTGGTGGATATGGTGGCGCAGCTGGGCGACAATATCCATGAGCACCGGATCTGTATCGGCCATACCGACGCCCCGCACATCGCCCATGAGGTGGGCAAGATGATCGAAAACAAATTCGGCCCGCAGCGTATCGAATATGTGGATGTGAATCCCACCGCCGGCAGCCATTGCGGCCCCAACGGCGTTGGTGTCTGCTTCCACGCCATTCATCGGTAAACGCTGAATGGCGTAACGCTGCCCCTCAGCCGCTTCGCGGCAGCTCCCCCGGGGAGCGCCACCCCCACCGCCCCCTCGCCGGGGGCCCGTCGGCCTAAAGGCCTCCAAATAAAGAAATAATGGTAGAGATAAAACAAGTTTGCTCCAAGCAGCAGCAAAAGGACTTTCTGCAGTTTCCGCTGGACCTGTACAAGGGAAACCCGTACTACATTCCGCCGCTGTACATGGACGAGAAGAAAATCTTCCGGAAAGATTACGTGTACAACGCCAGCTGCGATTCGGTCTTTTTCAACGCCTACAAAGACGGGAAAATGGCCGGCCGCATCCAGGGCATCATCCAAAGGGACGCCAATGCCAAGAACGGGGAAAAACGGGCCCGCTTCACCCGCATCGAAGGCATCGACGACGCCGAAGTATTCAAAGCCCTTCTGGAAGCCGCGGAAAACTGGGCCCGCGAGCAAGGGATGGACACCGTGCAGGGCCCCATCGGCTATTCAGACCTGGAGAAGGAAGGCCTGCTGATCGAGGGGTTCGACGTGCCCGGCAATTTCGAGACAACCTACAATATGCCTTACTACCAGAAGCATATCGAAGCCCTTGGGTATGAGAAGGAAGTGGACTACACGGGCTCTTTCCTCTATGGCCCTGAGACGGAAGAGACCCTGCAGGAAATGGAGCAGCTGGTGCAGTTCATCTTCAAGCGCTACAAACTCCATTTCGGGGAGTCCAAGAACGGGGCCGATTTCCTGCGCAAATATGCCGACGGCATCTTCAACCTGATAGACCAGTCTTACGAAGGCTTGTACGGCACCGTACCTTTCACGGACGGGATGCGCAAACTGATGGTGGACAACTTCGGTCTGGTTATCAGCCCCAAGTATTCCGCCATTATCCTGGACGAGGAAAACCGCCCTGTGTGCTTCGGCCTGGCCATTCCTTCACTGAACAAGGCCTTCCGCGGCACCCGCGGGCACATCACCCCCGGCGTGGCCATCCGTTTCCTGCAGTGCCTCCGGCGCCCGGAGAGCCTGGACCTGTGCATCATCGGCGTAGATCCCGCTTACCTGAACAGGGGCGTTTCCGCCGCACTCACCCTGGCCATCATGAAAATGCTCAAGGAGAACAAGAGCCTGCGTTACGCCGACACTTGCATCAACCTGGAGGACAACTACGCCATCCAAAATCAGTGGAAACGCTTCCGCCGGGATGTTCCCAAGCGCTACCGCTGCTATGTAAAAGCCTTATGATCAAGATTCTGGTCGATTGTTTCGGCGGCGACCACTGCCCCGAAGCCCCTGTCCAAGGTGCCCTGGCGGCCCTGGAAAAGAACCCGGAGCTGCATCTGCTGCTCACGGGAGACGAAGCCCTCCTGCAAAAAGAGCTGGCGGGAAAAACCTACGACTCCGGCCGACTGGAAATCGTCCATGCCCCCGAGGTGATCGGTTGCGACGAGAAACCCACCGACGTGGTGCGCCTGAAAAGGAACTCCTCCATGATGAAAGCGATCATCCTTCTCCGGGACCGGGAAGATATTGCCGGCATGGTATCCGTAGGTTCCACCGGCGCGCTGGTAACGGGAGCCCTGGTCCGTCTGGGACGCATCCCCGGGATTATCCGGCCGGCCTTCTGCCCCATCCTTCCCACCATGGACGGGGGGCTCGTAGGCATCTGCGACAGCGGCGCCAACTTAACGGTTACCCCGGCTCACCTGCGGCAGTTCGCGATCATGGCCAGCCTGTACATGAGCCAGGTTTACGATGTCCCGAAGCCCCGGGTGGCACTGCTCAACGTGGGGAAAGAGGCCGAAAAGGGAGACGGAATCCGCCAGGAAACCTACAAGCTCCTGCAGGAAACGGACTGCGTGGACTTTGTCGGCAACATGGAAAGCAGGGACCTCCTTTCCGGCCGGTACCATGTCGTGGTGGCCGACGGCTTCTCGGGCAACGTGCTGGTGAAAACGACGGAAGGGACGGCATTGGAACTGCTGAAAAAGATCAAGAAAGACATCTATTCCCGTACGCTGTATAAAGTGGGCGCCCTGCTGATGAAGAAGATGTTCCAGGAAGAGAAGGCGTTCATGAATTACCAGAATTACGGCGGAAGCGTGCTCCTGGGCACCTCCAAGGTCGTGGTCAAAGGCCATGGCTCCTCCAACGCCAAGGCGGTGGAAAAATGCATCGAACAGGCCTACAAGATGGAGACTTCCGGCCTCAGCCGTCAGATAGAAGCCGCGATTGCCAAATATGAGCATTATGAAGAATAGAAGTTATTAGATTTCCAGGGGGCAAAAAAAAGGCCGATGCCCCCTGGAAATCCAATAACATCCATGCAATAATAATTATGTATTTTTATACTATGTTCGAAAAAGTACAGACCATCCTTGCCAAGCAGCTCAGGGTAGCGGCCGAAAAGATAACGCCGGAATCCAAAATCATGAAAGACCTGGGCGCCGATTCCCTGGATATCCTGCAGCTGCTGATGCGTATCGAAGACCAGTACGGCATCGTGATCCCGGACCAGGCTTTGGCCAAGTTCGACACGGTAGGCGACGTTGTCACCTACCTGGAAAAACAGGAAGTGAAGCTTTAGCCGCCGATGAATTCCCGCAGCAGGGATGTGGCGGGGATTTCCTTGTCCGGGACAGGCGTGAAGTAATGGATGAACTTCAGGAGCCTGTGGGCCTCGGCGTATTCGGCGCAGTTCTGGGGGACGCTGCGGAGGATGGGCTCCGCATGGTTTTTCATCACGGCAAATTCTATCAGATAGGCGCTGTTGAACATGGCGTCTGCGGTTTCCTGATAGGGATATATCCACTTCTGCTCCGCTGCCAGTACGTTCTGCCAGTTGGAAATGGAGGCACGCGCAGAGAAAGCGCCTTTGTTGTAATCCCGCACTATCCGGCGCAGCAGTCGGTTGTCGCTGGTGGGAATCCAGTTGTGGTTGTCCAGGTTGGTGCCGGTAAGCGTATTGATGAAGATCTTGAACTTGGCCGTATCCGGAATCTGGGAGGTAAGGGCCGGATTCAGCGCATGGATACCCTCGATTAACAGGATCCTCCCCTCTCCCAGCTGCAGTTTTTTGCCATTGTACTCCCGAAGGCCGGTGACAAAGTTGAATTCCGGCACTTCCACCTGTTCTCCGCTGATCAGCCGCATGATATCCCGCTCCATGAGCGCGTGGTCCACGGTGTCGAAATTGTCGAAATCAAAGCTGCCGTCCGGGAAGCGCGGAGTGTCCAGGCGGTTCACGAAATAGTCGTCCGTGCTCACGGACATCGGCTTTAATCCGCAGGCTTTCAGCTGCACGGAGAGGCGTTTGCAGAAAGTGGTTTTCCCCGACGAAGAAGGGCCTGTGATCAGGACCACCTTCAGCGGATGCTCCTGGTTCCGGCAGCGGCGGTCTATCTCTTCCGCAATCTGGACAATCTTCTTTTCCTGGAGCGCCTCCGCAATTTGGATAAGCTCGCTGGCGCGTCCGTTGAGGAAAGCCTCGTTCACATCCCCTACGGTATTGAGCCCCATGATAATGTTCCAGCGGAGAGCCTCCTTGAACATTTCAAAGGTCTTGGGCTGGTCTTCGAAGGGCTCCAGACGGGACGGATCTTCCCGGGAAGGGACCCGAAGCAGGAGGCCGTCGTGATAGAGCATGATCCCCCACACCTTCAGATAGCCCGTGGAAGGGACCAGTTTCCCGTAATAATAGTCTGACGTCTCTCCAAGCGTATAATAATCCGTGTAGGCTTCTCCGCTGGTTTCCAGCAGACGCACTTTGTCGTCGAAACCGGCCTTGCGGAATTCCCGGATGGCGCGTTCTGTCTGGACGTCGTAACGGTGGAAGGGCATGTCTTTTTCCACCAGCTCCCACATGTGCGCCTCCAGCTGCACCAGGTCTTCTGCGGTGAATTCGGTGCCGTCGGCCTTTCTCAGGTGGCAGAAATAGCCGTGCGATATGGGATGCTCCATATACAGTTTACTGCCCGGAAACACGTCTGTGGCGGCCTTGTACAGCAGGAAACAGAGCGAGCGGCAGTACACCCGCATGCCGCTCGATTCACGGACATCGATAAATTCTATGTCCTTGTTCTGATAGACCTTGAACTTCAAGCCCTGCGAAACATTGTTCACCTTGGCGGAGACAATGGGATAAGGGCATTGGCAGTCGAAATCCGACAGCATCTGCAGGAGGGAGGTTCCCTCCGGGAAACGCTTGGATTCTTTGGTGTTTTTGCAATAAACCTGGACCATCAGGAATGATTTTAACGCTCGGGAGCGAATTTAGCAAATTGGCGCCGGAATTACAAGCCCCGTAAAACCGGATTCGCGTAAATGTGCAGGAGGATGTCCCGGAGCTCTTCCGGGTATTCCTGGATTTTCTCCAAATGCCTGCAGAAGGCCTGATACTCCGCGTCCGTATAGGTATAGGCGTGTTTTCCGGACAGCATATCGGCGGCAATATAGGCATTGGGGAAAAGCCGATAGGCGGGCAGAATGCGGCTGTCGATCAGGGCGGCCACTTCCCGGTTGAAGGAGGCCGACGGAAGACCGCGGTATTTCTCCAGATCTTCCGAAGAAATCGGCTCACAGACGCACACGTGCACACGCCCCTTGGGCTGCTGGATGCCGGTGAGGATGCTGTTGAAGTCTTCTCCGGGCTTTTTGATGTAGGGCTGGCCGGAGGAACGGGCATACAGCTCCAGTGCCTTCAGGATATCGCAGGGCTCCCATTCGTAGGAAATGCATATCGGCGCGATATTCAGCTCTGCCAGGGCCTGAACCCGGTCCGGGCCGCCGGAAAGGCCGAACATCTTCACAATGCCCTGGTCGGTGGCGTCGATGCCGTCTTTGGTACGTCCGTTCCGCTGGGCGATCCAGACCGATTCTCTCTTCTCGGTAATGGTATAGCGGATGTACTCTGACAAGTACTTGGAACGGAGCAGGAAGTCCCTGGGCGACGAGACGGTTGTAGGGCGCTCTACCCGGAACATCTTGTTGCTCCGGCCCACGTCGATGACCATCTGGCCATGCATCAGGTTGGCGCCGAACGTGATCTCGGAGGTTTTCCGGCCGGCGTCGAACAGCAGCACCTGGAAGAAGGCGGCGTCCAGCATGATGTCGCGGTGGTTGGACACGAACAGGTAATCCTTGGCAGGATCCAGGCGTTCCATCCCTTCCACGGTGAGACCCTGGGTGGTTTTGTGCACGACGGCATAGATGGCATCGTACATGAAGCGTTCCTGGAACTCCTTCACCGTACGGCAGCTGCCCAGAGCAGCGGCAATCTCCTGTACAGGACGACCGGGGAAAAGGTACTCGCAGACCAGGGGGAAGTACTTGTCGGCCACGATCCGCTGCATGGCAGCGGGGATCTCGGCATCGCAATAGGGGCGGATATCGTCAAACATGTCTGGAACGGTTATCGATGAACTTCACGGGTTTACGGGATTTGGCAGGGAAATTGATCCGCTGGATCTCTTCCTTGGGCAGGATCTCTATCCGGGGAGCTACACGGATCCGGGAACGGAAACGGTCTTTGAGGTCTTTCACGGCATCGAACTCGGGCTGGTACTTGAGGCCCAGTTTCACCACGACGTCGTCCGTGCCGGCATCGCTGTCCTGCACCACTACCACGTAGTTTTCCACATAAGGCGTGTTGTCCAGCACATCGTTCACCGCCGGCGGATAAAGGGTGGTCCCCTTGAGCTTGATCATGTTGTTCTTCCGGCCTACCAGCGGCGTAAGGCGATAGCTGTATCGGCCGCACTTGCACTGCTCGGTAATCTTGGCGGCCATGTCCCCGGTACGGAAACGCAGGAGCGGCATGCCTTCCACGCCCAGGGTGGTTACCACGATCTCCCCTACCTCCCCGTCCGGGACAGGAAGGTTGTCCTCGCCGATAATCTCTACGATAATCAGCTCCGGATGCACATGCCCGCCGCAGCCGTAGGGGCATTCGGAGAAGGTGGCGCCCATCTCCGTAGAGGAATAGGTGGCGAAAAGCTCTACATCCCATTTTTCCTTGATGCGTCGGCCCAGCAGATTCAGCTGGAAGTTCTGGTCCCTGAGGCCCTCACCGATGCCGATGATGCGCCGCACGGAAGAGTTCCGGTAATCGATGCCGTGTTCCTCCGCGTACTGGATCAGGCGAAGGATGAAGGACGGCACGCACATGATGGTATCCGGTTTCAGGCGCTCGATGGTGTCCCACTGCAGCTCCGGGATGCCGTTTCCCACCCGAATGATGCTGGCGCCCAGCTCCCGGATGCCCAGGAAATAGGCCAGGCCGGCCATGAACCGCTTGTCGATGGTGGTCATCAGCTGCACGATGTCTCCGGGTTTTACGCCGGCGCAGGAAAAACTCTTTTTCTCGTTATAGGCCAGCCGCTGCAGGTCTTTTTCCGTGCAGCCGAACGTGACGGGATCTCCCAGGGTGCCGGACGTTGTCACATAGTCCACGATCTTCTCCTTGGGGCAGCAGAGGAATTCCTCGTTGAACAGCTGCAGGTCCTTCTTTTCCGTGAAGGGAATCTTCTGCAGGTCTTCGATGGTGCAGATGCGGTCCAGGTCTATACGGTAGCGCTGGAACATCCGCCGGTAATAGGCGGAATTTGCGTTCAGGTACTGCAGGTCTTCGCGAAGGAGCTTTTCCTGGAAGGCCTTGATTTCTTCGGGTTTTTGGTACTCTATATCCATGTCGTCAATCATTTTCCTTATTGTCTAAAAGGGCATCCACCCACTGCAGGAAGGTTTCCTGCCATTGGGCGGTTTCCCGGTTTTGCTTGGCGGTGTCGGCACCGAAACCATGGCCGCCTGTGGCATAACGGATGTACGTATGGGGAACGGCCTTTAAGGTAAGGGCCGAATCCAGCAGGATGGAATTGTGGTAATCCACCACAGGGTCGTCGGTGCAGTTGAGCAGGAATACGGGCGGGGTATCCGGCCGGACATGCTTTTCCAGCGAGAGGGAGTCCCGGAGGGAGAGCCGTTTGACTTTGGGCTCTCCAAGCAGCCCCAGGCGCGAACGCCAGTGGGCATAGCGGGTATCGCTGAAGGTGACCACAGGATAGACCGGGGCCACGAAATCCGGTTTCAGCGACACCTCCGGCTCAATGCCGTAGCGCGACAGGAAATTGGTGTCGAAGAATTCGGCCGACATCATCACCAGATGTCCACCGGCCGAAAAGCCCATGGCACCCACGGGACCGGAATAACGCTCCCGTACCAGCTGGATGGCCCGTTGCAGGTCCGCGATCATATCCGGATGCCGGTTCCCGCGCAGGAAAGCCCGGTATTTGGCTACGAATTCAAACTTGCCGGCCACCCGGTATTGAAGCACATAGGCGGCGATACCCTCGGACGAGAGCCACTGCGCCACCTTCGTTCCCTCTGCATCCAGGTCCAGCCAGTGATAGCTGCCGCCGGGGCAGACAATGACGGCTGCACGGGGCTCCCCTTCCGGCAGATAGGCTGTAAGCGTCACTCCCCGCGCCTTGCAGGCCGTCCCTTCCCAGATCCGCTCCTGGGCGGGGGAAGGCCATGCCATAAGCAGCAAAAATATGAGCGAGAGCAACTTTTTCATCGGCTTTCCTCCTCCGGGCATCGGCCCTGAATATATGTCAGGTTGGCAGGGACACCCGGGCAGCGGATGGCTGTCAGGTACTTGTCCGGGTCTGCCTCGTAGGCGGTCACCTGCATCCGGGGATGGGACAGGGCTACCAGGAGGGCATACACCCCGCAACCGGCCTCGCGCACAAGCAGATGGTCCCCTTCAAGGGCATCCACCTGGGCATAGACTTCTTTCCGGAGCACCTGGCGGCACTCCGACAGGGCATCGTGCCCCTTATACAGGTACTGATACTTCACATATCGCGCACAGTAGGCTGCCGTTTCCCGTTGTTCCCGGATTTGGGCATACCAATCGTTGTAGAAATGGCGCATCTCCCGGGTGAAGGCGGCAATGTCGGCATGCTCCGGAACCCTGACACGCCGGCCCACTTCCAGTGAGAGGCCCGCCTTCCGCTGACGGAAATCGTGCTTGGGAAGGGCGAAACCGAAGCCGTGCAGGCAAAGGGGCAGGATATCCAGGCCGAACTGCTGCGCCGTGAGGAACGGCCCGCGGTGGAAGCGCTGGATGGACAGGCTGTCCATGCTGCGGGTTCCCTCTACGAAGGCCACGATGGAATAGCCCCGGGAGACCAGGTCCTTGACATGGTCGATACCCTGGTTCACCCCGCCGGAGGTGGGATAATACTCCGCCCCGCGCACGACCTGCCGGTACAGCGGGAAATTCCAGGCCCATTCGTTGGTGAGGAAAATGAGTTTGGGCTGCAAGGCCAGGATGGGCAGCACGTCCAGATGGCTCTGGTGGTTGCAGATATAGACTGCGGGTTTGGAAAAATCCTCCCCGTACGGGTTATAAAGCTTGTAGTGTGCGCCGGGGATGCAACGCACGGCCCACAGCGAAAGCCGGGACAGGAGTTTGTGGAAGTTCAGGCGCTTTTTCTCGCTGTTCTTCCCCGTGAGAAAATAGAGCCAGGCCCAGACCGACAGCAGGCTCATGGCCAGCACCATGACCAGGCCGATAAACCCTGTCCTGACACCTTGCATCAGCGTGACAGGGACCTTTCGCGGCTCTCCTTTCCGGGTGGTAAGCCAACGGAACACCAGCGGTGGCAGGTAATAGGCCATCAGGACCACCGTGACCATCCCGATCACCGTCACCAGCCCCAGTGAGCGCATGGCGGGATGGCGGGCCACCACCAGGGCGCCGATCCCCACGAACATGATAATGGCGCTGAGCATGACGGCATTCTTGTAGGAATGCAGGATCTTCTTTCCGGTGGCGCGCTCATACATCAGCCCTTCCGTGATAAAGATGGAATAATCGTCTCCCTGGCCGAAAATGAAGGTGGCCAGGATGATATTGACAATGTTGAAACTCAGTCCCGTAAGGCCCATCAGCCCCTGGATCCACAGCCAGCTCACAGCCAGCGGCAGGAAACTCACCAGGGACAGTTCCAGCGAGCCGAAGCTGAACCACAGGAACAGGAACACGATCAGCGAGCACAGCAGGCCAATAGTATCAAAGTCTTCCTGCAGGGACTGCACCAGCAGCGCGGCCGCACTGCTTTCAGGTTCAAAATCCACCGCCTGGAAATAGGCCCTCTCCTGCGGAACCCATTCCGCGTCCAGGGCGTCGAAGAAGGGTTGGAAAGCGCTTGCGGTGAACCCTTGCTCAGAGGCGGAACTCATCAGCCGCTGCGGGATATCGGCGTGGCGCTCCCAGAACTGGTTCCAGCGGGCAATCCGCTCCTGCTGCTCGGTGAGGGTGGGGACCGGGAAGGCCGATGCATCCGGTCGCATGCTTTCCAACACGGCAAAGCCGGCCTCCTGCTCGGGAGTCATGTAATTGATATGGTGAAGGTCTGCATCGAAACGGACACGGCCGCCGAAATAAACCAGCAGAGCGGTCAGGACCAGGAAAGCCCCGAACAGCACCTTGCGGGCCGTGGCCGACAGATGGATGTGGGAATCGAAGTCCAGTTTGATAGCCTTGCGCTCCCCTTTCGCCGCCGGGACGAAGACCGGCAGGAATATCAGGACGAAGAGGATCGTACCCACCAGCATTGCCGCGCCGATGAAGCCGAAGTCGTGCAGGGCATCGGCCTTGAGCAGCAGCAGGCTCAGGAAGGCGCCAACGGTGGTGATGTTGCCCACCAGCAGCGGATTCACTTGCTCGGCCAGGGCTTTGCGCTTGTCGGCCTGGTATTTCAGGTGATCCACATAGTGCAGCGGATAATTCACGGCAATGCCGATAATGGTGCAGCCGATTCCCAGCACAATGATGCTTACGCTGCTCTTGAACAGGGCGATGATGCCCAGGGCGAAAAGGGCCCCGGCGGCAATGGAAATCAGGATCCAGAGTACATCGGAGAGGCGCTTATAGCTGAGCCACAGCACAATGCAAATCAGGAGGGCGGCGATGCAGAGCGCCAGGACGGAATCTTTCTTGATACGGCCGGCATTTTCCACGGCCACTTCCGGGCCGCCGGTAGAAGTGACGGTAACCATGGGGAAAGCGGCGGCGGTTTCCGCTTTCACCTGAGCCAATTGCCCTACCAATTCCGCGTTTTTGCCCGTTTCACTGCCGCCATAGGGGGAATCGAAGAAAATGATACCGGTCTGCCCGTCTTCCGTGAACAGGCATCCGTCTTCCAGGCGGTTACCCACATTCAGGGCCTGGAAGCGCTGCAGCACCGGACTGAACAGATGAAGGGGATCCCCGCGCATGTAGCGCTCCTGAAGGGAGGACGCGCCGTAAAGGGCGTTTTTGTTCTCTGCCATCTGGCGGGAAACATAGTCCGGGAGGGCAAGCAGCGAATCCATCCGGGCATAATCCTGCTCCTGAAGGAAATACGGCCAGTTGGCCTGGATGAATCCGAAGACATCCAGCACCTGCGCGCTCTCTGCCTGTGCCGACACCGGGATATCCGGATGGGCCTGGTTCCAACGCTCTTCGAAGCCGTACATGGCATCAAGCCTGTCTTCCAGGGTTCCTCCCGTAAACAACACGGCCATACGCTCCTGCCCGGATGCGTTGCGCAACTGTTCCTGCTGCTCTTTGGGCAGGAAATCGGAAATGTCTTCCTGGAAATCCAGGCGCAGAAGGCTGATGGTACTCAAGGCGAGCACCACGAACAAAATGGCGGCCGCTACCCGTTTGTGGGCAGAGAGATAATCGTATATTCGAAGAACCAGATTCTTCACAGGTAAAGGCGCATTTGTAAATTACAAATTTACAAATTTTTCCTGAAAGAATGCAAAATCATGCGGGGATAACCATAGAAAAGCGCCACAAACAGCAGCAACGTATTAAGCACGCTGATACGCGTGAAATCTTTTACTGGATGGAAATGCGTCACCCGGTCTTCCGGATAATACACCTGCACAGGCACGGGAACCAGTTTCACCCCCCTCCAGGCGCAGAAAACCAGCAGGGTAAGTTCGGCCTCGTAGCGGGCGCTCAAAAGGCCCAGCGACGGCAGGCGGTGCAATGGATAGAGCCTATATCCGGTCTGGGTATCGGGCAGTTTCACCCAGGTGTAGAGCGTAAACCAGAAGTTGGAAAAACGGTTGGCGAACGTGCTGGACCCGGCCATGCCGTCGGCCCGGATGTTCCGGCTTCCTACAACCAGGGTATTCTTTCCCTTGGCCGCGAGCAGTACCGGAATGTCTTCCGGCGCATGCTGCCCGTCTGCATCCAGGGTGAGCACATAGTCGTAGCCCATGCGCTCCGCCTCCAGGAATCCCGTTTTCAGCGCATGTCCCTTCCCCCGGTTTTCCGGATGCGTGACAACCTGCAAGTCGGGAAACTCCGCCCGAAGCGACTGCAGAAGCTGCGCCGTCGCGTCCGTACTGCCGTCATCCACCACCAGCACCGGCAGCTGCTGCGCCAGGGACCGGCGAACCACATCTTCCAGGGTACCGGCATTGTTGTAGGTTGGAATCAGAACGATTGTATCAGTTACTCGCAATTCTTTCTATTTTAGGTGTTTACGCAAAACCCCGCCGTCAATCTGCAGCAGGGTATTCAAGTAAGTGATGCAGGAACGGGCAGTTCCATGAAACACTGCATCTTGGCACAGAGGGTTTCGCCATTCAGGTACACGGAGATATCGGCCTTTCCGTCTTCCTGGAGCTGCCATTGGAAGCGAAGAAGGGGGCCGCCTTCCGCATTGGGGAAGACCGGCGCCACGAATTTGATATCCTTGGCGCTTTTAAGGGGCAGGCCGATGAGTTCCGCCGCCATCTGGACCAGCGTGACGCCAGGGGTAATAGGGAAACCCGGGAAATGGGCTTGATAAACGGGACATTCCGGCAACAGCCGCACGGTGGCGCTGTCGGCGGTCCCGGATACTCGCTTGTATAGGAAATCTTTCAGCATCACTTCTGGAACAATTCGGGTGAGAGCGGAATATCGGTCTGGAGACGGGAAAAGGAGATTTCCGTCCAATCCCCATCCGCCCCGGTGAGAAGGACGCTTTTCACGGTGTAGTCGGCCGGATTCACCTTGAGTACGATCTGGGTGAACAGCTGGGAGAGGTCGCGGCGTTTGGGCCGAAGCAGAACGGTGAGTTCCGCCCCGCTCTCCATCGAGGATACCGTGAAATCTTTCTCCGAGGGAAGGCGGAAACGGGCGCGGCCGCCCTGGGGAACATCCCCGCTGAATATGCTTACCCGGGAAACGGGCTTCTGCACTTCCCAGTGTACTTTATCGGGGGCCTGTAAAGCCACAAAGCCGCTGCTGACCAGGTCTTCGGCAAGGAGGGAAGAATGGCGCAGCTGGGTGAAATCGGCCCGGAGGGTGGATTTCAGGTTGGCTTCCCGGATGCGGGAAAGGATATCCGTCTCCTGCCCCCACGCAAGGGTGCACACAAGGAGGCTCAGCAGACAGATGAATAAACTTCTTTTTCTCATTTGGCGATAAGGGCGCAACCGGCCATGATCAGGACAATACCTGCCCACTGGTTCCAGTTGATGGTTTCATGGAAAACAAGGAGGGCCGCAATGAGGCCGAACACATATCCCATGCAGGAGAGCGGATAGGCAATCCCGAAGGGGTAACGCTTGAGGATGTATGTCCAAAGCACGAAGGCGGTGATGCCGGCAACCCCGCTCAGGGCCAGCCATCCGTTCAGGATGACACTCCGGAAAAACGGCCAGCTCCAGCTGAACGGAAGGATTTTGGCCGACGCCAGCTTGAGCAGCACTTGAGCCCCGCTCAGAAAAACCGACTGTACGGCTACCAGCAAAAACAACTTGAACATAACGGGTTACTTGATTTCCAAAACTGTGCCAAGAAGGGACTCGTCGTCCAGATCCAGCATTTCCCGGGTAATGAGCCCAAGCGCAGCGCCGGGATTGGCGTCCAGGACAAGGGAAACGGCACGGTCCGAAGCCCCTACCGCTGGGAAACTCTCGTCGAACCAGCCCACAAGCGCCGAACCGGCATCTCCGAGGGCAATTTGCATCCAGGCGTCACAGAGGGCGCTCCGGAAAGACTGTCCGCGGTGGGAGTAGGTGGCATTGTACCCGTGACAGCCCAGCCGGATGGCTATGAGCGAGCCGATGGTATTGTGCGTGCTCTGCATGAAGTTCGTGGGTTTGGGCGTAGCGTCTCCCCCCTGCTTCAAGGCACCCAGGAAAGCGTCTGACTGGCTCATGCTCCCGAAATCCGTGGCGGTGACCACAGCATCGGGCATCGGGAGTCCGGCCTGCGCCAAGGCCTCCCGGGAAGTCCAGACGGCCCGCTTCAGGAGCCGGCTCATCCGACGGGCTTCCAGCGGCGGAAACACCGGACGGAAATCCGGGTCTTCCGCGCCCAGGCATACGATGGATTTCAGATAGACAGGACGGCTCATACGCGGGACAGGATAAAGGATGTGTCGTTTCCTCCGAATCCGAAGGCATTGGACAGGACGTGATGCAGGCTCACCGGTTCCTCTCCGGTATAAGGGAGCACACAATTGCGGTCCGGTACCACCCAGTTCAGTTCCCGGGGGATGAATCCATGCTGGAGGGCAAGCAGGCAGAAAACGGCCTCTATGCTGCCGGAAGCGCTGGTGGTGTGGCCGGTAAACGGCTTGGTGGAAGAAACCGGCGGCAGGGCCTCGCCGAACACCCGCCGGAGCGCCGCACTTTCCGAGGCGTCGTTGTTGGGTGTTCCGGTACCGTGGGCATTCACATAATCGATCTGGGCGGGAGACAGCCCGGCCGACGCCAACGCCTTGGACATGGCCAGGAAGGCCCCCTCCCCGTTCTCCGACGACGCAGTCTGGTGGAAGGCATCGCAGGCATTCCCCCATCCGCTCAGGATGGCAATGGGCTTTGCACCACGGCGCAAGGCCGATTCTTCCGACTCCAGCACCAGAAACGCCGCTCCTTCGCCCAGATTCAGCCCGGCGCGGGTGGCGTCGAAAGGACGGCACCAGTCGCGGTCCAGGATCATCAGGGAATTGAACCCGTTCAGGTGATAGTCCGACAAGCTCTCCGCCCCGCCGGCAACAACCCGCCGGGCAAAACCGCAACGGATGAGATTGGCGGCGTAGATGAAGGCATTGGCGGCCGATGAACAGGCCGTAGAGAGGGTTGTAGCACGGGAAAAGCCCAGGAACCGTGCCGCCAGGTCGGTGGATGCACCACAGCTGTGCCAGGGCGAATACGCCGGATAGGTTTTCTCCGACAAATCCATTCCCCCCACCGTGGTTCCGCTGACCAGCATCAGCTCATCGGCGGGGGATAGCCTTTCTTCCGCGTCGCTTCGCGACCCTGTACGGGAAAATGCTCCAGAAAGGCCATCCCCCGCCAGTGACATGGAGGCCTGTTCCAGGGCTTCCTGGAGGGCAAGGACGGACAGGAGCGTGGTACGCGGCCAGTTGCCCGGCGCACCGGTACGGCAGGCGAGCTGCTCGTTGGACAGGGGCACCTCCCCCACCGGGAAGTCCCGCAGGGAAGTTTCCAGGTAGTGGACGGGAGCAATGCCGCTGTGGCCTATCCGCAGCGACGCAAGGGTTTCGGCCTTGCCGCACCCGATAGCGCTCACAACCCCGGCGCCCGTGATGACAATCCGCCCAGCCACTTATTTGGTCCGGTTGGCGGCTACATACTCGGCCATGACGGCCATGCTCTGGAACACCTTTTTGCCCTCTGCGGGAGTGGCCAGGCGGATTCCGTAGTTCTTCTCCAGCAGGACAATCAGTTCCAGTACGTCAATCGAGTCCAGTCCCAGGCCGTCGTCTCCGAACAGCGGAGCGTCGTCGGCTATGTCCGCGGGGGTCATCCCCTCCAGATTCAGGGCATCGATCACTTTCAATTTCAATTCATTAATCAGATTTTCCATATTCTTATTCCTGTTTGTTTTCCTTACAATGGCAATGATGCTCGCCGCCCTCTTCACCGTCATGGTGGTGGCAGCAGTGATGTTCGCCGCCCTCTTCACCGTCGTGATGGTGGCAGCAGTGGTGCTCCCCTGCCGGGGGCAGCAAGTCTTCCAGCTCAATCAGCCAGCCAATCGCGTTCCACTCGTTATCGTTGGGGCAGTCGATCCAGGCCGCCAGCACCGAACGGGTGTCCCGGTCTTGAAAAGCCAGGCAGATCTGGTTCAGGATCTGGTCCGGGTCGAACGCTTCCAGGACATAGGCCGACGTTTCTCCCGCATACTTGTTGCGGATGGCAATCTCGCCGGTGACCGTATTGGGCAGCGTGTACACAAAAAGCGCAGGAGAAGCGAGTTCCTCCATGGACGCCGCGAAATTCCTGTCATCGGCCAGGGAACCGAAACGGCTGAAAACCAGCACGGCGCGGTCTTCCCGGGGCACAAAACGGTCCGGATCCTCTTTCACCAGCAGTTCTGCCAGCAGAAAGCCCAGCTTGCAGGCGGTGTCCATCTTGAAAAACTTGGGATAATCGCCTACATGCTCCCGGTACAGATCCGCGAGTGAAGTGCCTGAGGGTATGTTTACTGTTCTCATGATTGTCTGATTACAAGGGCTCCGTTCACACCGCCGAAGCCGGAAAGCAGTTTGATGAAGGTTCTTCCGGATGCAGGCATTTCCGTGGCCGACACCCGGACGGGACGGCTCACGCCCAGCTCCTTAAAGCCCCGCGTGGGAAGGACGATTCCCTCCTCCAGGGCCAGCATGCCCATGATGGACTCCAGGATACCGGCGGCGCCCATGGTGTGGCCGAAAGTGCCTTTCAGGGCACATATCGGCACATCCAGAAGGCCGGCACGGTCCAGGGCTATAGCTTCCATCTCGTCGTTATAGAGGGTGGAAGTGCCGTGGACGCTGACAAAAGCCAGATCCTGCCGGTTCACGGCGGGAAGGACATAGCGCAGGGCGTTGAAACTGCCTTCTCCTGTCCGCGAAGGGCCGGAAATGTGGTTGGCGTCGTTGCGGATGGCGCCTTCCAGGATCTGGAAGCCCCCTGCTTTTTCTCCGCCCAGGGACAATACCATGGCAGCGGCCGCTTCTCCCAGGTTGAGCCCTTTACGGGCGGCGTCGAAAGGCTGGCAAGCCTCGTCGGAGAGGGCCTTCAGCGACTGGAAGCCGCTGACAATGAAGCGGGACTGGACCTCTGCCCCCACCACAATCACCTGGTCGTACAGGCCGGAAAGCAGCAGGCGCCTCCCCTGCACCAGACCGGCCAGGCCGGAAATGCAGGCGTTGGAGACCACCAGCGGCGGCGTAACCACGCCCAGGGCGTCGGCAATTCTCCGGGCCGACGCAGCCAGGGTGACATCGGCCTTTCCCAGCTGGTCGATCTCTCCTTTGACCGAGCAGACGACCAGCGCCGTCCGGCTGGAAGAAGCGTCGATGAGGGCCTCGGCAACGGCCGCTTTTGCCGCACGCACGCAGATTTCAGGGAAAAGGGAGCGTCCCTCGAAGGGGGCGCGGTCAAAAAGGGATGCGAACACCGGCTCTGCGCAGCCGAACGCATCCGGATGCAGGTGCAGGGCCGACCGCCCTTCCCGGACGGCGCAGAACACTTCCTGCGGCGTATCTCCTAGCGGAGTGCACACCCCGCATCCCAGTATGTTTACACTATCAATCATCGGATAAGGCAGTTTTCAGGGAAGCCGAAGCAATGCGCTCCTCCCCGCAGTAAACGTCTATATCGGCCAGGGAAATGCCGAAAATCTCGCTCTTGAGCCGCACCTGCGTATGCAGGGTTTCACCCACGCGGGGCAGCCGGGTGAAGGTGAAATTCCTAACCTGCCCGATATAGCCTACGCTGACCGGCTTATGCAGGATATAGACGGTGACATAGCCGATACGGGCCGCACTGGCCTGGGCCATGTGCTCCATCAGCCCGGCAGCGCTCAGGCACTCCCCTTCCAGCATCATCAGGCCTTCCCGAACGGTGAACGACACCTCCGTCACCGCCTCCGAATAGCTTTCCAGATGGTCCACGAAACGGAAGGGCGGCTGTTGAAGCAGGATGCTCTCTACCGGTATGTCATGCAGGGACGTCATTCCCAAAAATCGTAAAAATTAAACCATTGGTCCGGATAGGCACGGGTCACTTTTTCCAGGCATGCGGCATAGGCATGGGCAAGGGCCTGCATTTTCTGCTGGGCGGTTCCTTCTGCCGAGACAGCCAGCGGCTCTACGATGGCCCTGAACGTGCGGTAACGCTCCTTGACCACAAACACGGCGAAGCAGGTTGCGCCGCGCCGCTGCGCCAGGGTGAACGGCCCGGAAGGGAAAGCGGCTTCTTCCCCGAAAAAGGGGCATCGTACCGTTTTGGCCGACCCCAAGGTCCTGTCGGCCGGCATCGACACAATCTCTCCGGCTTCCAAGGCAGCATTCAGGGCGAAGATGTGGGACATGTCTTCCATCACCGGAACCATCTGTATATTGCTGCCGCCGAACATGCGCGAGCGGTTCTGCATCACCGTCACGGCCTCCCCGGAATAAACCAGGGTTTTCATCGGCTTGGGGGTTCGCAGCATATATCCGGAAATCTCGTAGTTGCCCACATGGGAGGCCAGTAGCATAAAAGGCGTCTCCTTCGCAGATAGGGCATCATAGAGCATGTCGTTGTCTCCGGTAATCCGGAATTTCCTTCCGGCATAGGCGGCGAAACGGTCCATCACGACCTCCCCCATCTTGTACATGTTCTTGAAAACATGCAGGAAAGACTTTATCGGGGAGTAACCCATCCTGTGCCTGAAAAAACGGTAGGAGGCTTTTCTCCCTTTCCCGTCCGTAGCAACATAGACAGGGATGGCCGACCCCATCAGGCCGTACATCACCGGGAGAGGGACCCACCGGAAAAGGCCGATGAGGGCACGGTGCATCCACGGCGTACCATCCGTGGCCCCCTTCCAATCCTTATGGGCAAGCTCAGCCAACCCGGTCTGCAATAAACTGGCAGAACTGATCCAGGGTGAGAAGGGTCTTGAAGTCTTCCGGCTTCATCTTGAAACCGAACTCCTCTTCTACCAGTACCACCACATCTACCACTTCCAGGGAGTCGATCCCCATGTCTTCCTTGAGACGGGCATCCCCCACGATCTTGTCTTCATCGATTTCCAGCTCTTCCACGAGGAAGGTCTTCACTTTCTCTTGAATTTCGTTCAATGTCATATTATTAAGCTTTTTTGCAGACGACGATGCTGTGCCCCTGCCCCAGGGAATCGTGGATGGTTTCCACGCAGAATCCCGCCTGGCGCACCAGGGCGATCATGTCGTCGGAATGATACATTTTGGAGTTGCCGTTGGCCATGACGGTAAAATAAAGGCTGGTCATGGTGAGGCAGAAGGCTGCGGGCTCGAAGCGCTGGCGGTCCCAGAAGGTTTCCATGATCAGGAGACGGGTCTCGGGGCCGGCCGCCCTGGCCGCCCGCTGCAGGATGGAAAGGATCTGGGGCTCCGAGAAGCAGTCCAGGAACTGGCTCATCCAGATCACGTCCGGATGCAGGTCCTGGGGGAACTCGTTGGCGCTGTCCAGCAGGTTGGTGCCGAATCCGTGGATCCGGCTGGCATTGGGATCCCCGTCCGTGGCCTTTTTCATGAGGCCGATCTGCTGGGGCAGGTCCACGATAGTCACTTCCACGTCCGGATCATAGGCGACGCAGCGCTGGGCGAAGCGGCCCGTATTGCCACCCACGTCCATAATGCGCCGGGGCCTGTCGGCAAAGACAATGGGAAGCGCCTCTTCGAAGGAATGGTCCGAGTAAAAATGGTCGAAGCCGAACCAGCTTTTCTGCACCTGCTCCGGCAGGGAAGACAGGCCTTCGTAGATGGTGGGCCAGCCGCCGAAGTGCTCCAGCCCGGCTGGACGGCCTTCCAGAAGCGACTCCTCCATCTTGAAAAAGCCCTCATAGTTCACGTCGTGGTTGAAGTCCATGTTCACCCGCGTGGCAGGGTCGTTCAGCAGGAACCAGCCCGTCTTGGACAGGGAGAACCGGTCTGTTTCCGGGTTCACCAGCACCGTGCCGATGGAAAGGGAGGCTTCCAGCAGCACTTTCGCGGCATAAGTGCTGATTCCAGCACCCTTCGCCACTTCTTCCAGGGTAAGTTCCCGGTCCCGCAGGGCATCCAGGATACCGAACTTCAGCATGAGCCGGCTGGTCTGGAAGACAATGGGGCCGAAGGCGATGAATTCTGCCAGCCGCTGTGCCTGACGGGCCGACAAGTGCTCCTTTGTATAGGCTTTAGCCAGATCCGGGAAAAGGTTCATAATTATAATTTATCGGTTAAAAACTGCACGGACGTCTGGATCACCTCTCTCCGGCGCTTGGAGAGGATATGGTTCTCCCCGTCCAGGAGCCGGAGCAAACTGTCCGGATAAACGCTCTGATACTTTTCGCTGTACGAGTAAGGGACTATCTTGTCCTCCTTCCCATGGATCAGCAGGACGGGACCTGTATACAGGGCAGAGGTTTCGAAGATGGGAAGCTTCTGGGCCACAGTGAAATAATTCCTTCCCACCGTATGGAAAAGCACCCGCAGCCTCTCCGGCGGGTTTGCCGGGTCATAGTGTTTGCCCATGAGCACGCCGTTCAGGGCGTCGTCTTTGAGGACGGCGGCAGGGGCCAGCTGCACCAGGGCCTTCACGGCGGGACAGCCCAGTTCCCCGGCCAGCATGCCGGCCACAACACCGCCCTGGGAGTGCCCCAGGAAGGCGATATCGCTGACAAAGGGAAGTTTCCGGGCGGCATCGTACACGGCCTTGGCATCGGAGAGTTCCGTCAGTACCGTCATATCCCGGAACCGCCCCTGCGAACGGCCGTGGCCGTCGAAATCGAACCGAAGCGCCGCGATTCCCTTTTCCAGCAGCAAAGCAGCCACGGATTTCAGGGGTTCCAGCTTTTTATTGGCCATGAAACCGTGCATCAGAATCACCAGCGGACAAGTATCCTTGCCATCCGGAACTTCCAGAACGGCTGACAAAAGCCCGTTGGGGCCGTCAATTTTCATTTTGGTTTTCATATTAAAGACAAAGTTACGAATTCTTTTGCTGAAAAGGAAAAATTAGTCTATTTTTGCATGAAACTCTGCAGGTTGGAGACCAAAGACTGGTTTCGCCTGCAGGGGCGATTTTATAAATAAAATGGAAAAGGGACCTATTTCTCAGTTCATCACCCACAACTATCGTCATTTCAATGCTGCCGCACTGGTAGATGCCGCCAAGGCCTATGAAGACCTGCTCAATAAAGGCGGAAAGATGTTTCTCGCCATGGCCGGTGCCATGTCCACCGCAGAGCTCGGCATTTCCCTGGCAGAAATGATCCGCCAGGACAAGATCGCCTTTGTGTGCTGCAGCGCCAACAACCTGGAAGAAGATATCATGAACCTGGTGGCCCACAGCCACTATTACCGGGTTCCCGGCTACCGGGACCTCACCCCCAAGCAGGAACAGGAACTCCTGGACAACCACTATAACCGCGTCACAGACACCTGCATCCCGGAAGAGGAAGCTTTCCGCCGTCTGGAAAAACACCTGGTAGAGGTCTGGGACAAAGCCAAGGCAGAGGGCAAGCGCTACCTCCCCTACGAGTTCATCTACCAGATGATCCGCAGCGGCGTCCTGGAGCAGTACTATGAGATAGACCCCAAAGACAGCTGGGTAGTGGCCGCCTGCGAGAAAAACATCCCCATCATCTGCCCCGCATGGGAAGACTGCACCACCGGCAACATCTTCACCGCCCATGTCATCCGCGGCGAATACGACCCGCACATGGTAATCCAGGGCGTGGAAGTGATGATGTTCCTGGTAGACTGGTACAAGAAGAACGCCCCCGGCGTGGGCTTCTTCCAGATCGGCGGCGGCACCGCCGGAGACTTCCCCATCTGCTGCGTTCCCATGATGGAGCAGGA
>CAMHST010000023.1 GCA_946187865.1 uncultured Bacteroidales bacterium | reverse complement strand
CTTTCAACGCGGACTTCGACGGTGACCAGATGGCTATCCACCTGCCGCTGGGCAACGCCGCCATCATGGAGGCGCAGCTGCTGATGCTGGGCTCCCACAACATCCTGAATCCGGCCAACGGATCCCCGATCACCGTTCCTTCCCAGGATATGGTGCTGGGTCTGTACTATATCACCAAACAGCGTCCGGGCGCCAAGGGCGAAGGCCTGAAGTTCTACGGCCCGGAAGAGGTGATTATCGCCTACGACGAGAAGGTGATCGACATGCACGCCCCCATCCTGGTGCGTCTGCCCAAAGACAAGCAGGATCCCTCCAAGGGGACGGAAATGGTGAAGACCACCGCCGGCCGCATCATCGTGAACCAGTTCATGCCCGACGAGGTCCCGTATGTGAACGAAGAGCTGGGTAAGAAAGCCCTGCGCAGCGTCATCACCACCGTGATCAAGTCTACCGGCGTCACCCGTACCGCCCAGTTCCTGGACGATATCAAGAACCTGGGCTACGACCAGGCTTTCCGTGCCGGTATCTCCTTCAACCTGGGAGACGTGCTGGTGCCCGATGAAAAGGCCGCCCTCATCGAAAAGGGATACAGCGAGGTAGAGTCCATCAAGAACAACTACGCGATGGGCTTCATCACCAACAACGAACGTTACAACAAGGTGATCGACCTCTGGACCTCTATCGACAACCAGCTCACCGGTATCGTGAAGAAGCAGATCTCCGCAGACCAGCAAGGCTTCAATCCGGTGTACATGATGCTGGACTCCGGAGCCCGTGGTTCCACCCAGCAAATCAAGCAGCTCTGCGGCATGCGCGGCCTGATGGCCAAACCGCAGAAGTCCGGTGCCGCCGGCAACGAGATCATCGAGAACCCGATCGTGTCCAACCTGAAGGAAGGCATGTCCGTGCTGGAGTACTTCATCTCCACCCACGGTGCCCGTAAGGGTCTGGCCGATACCGCCCTGAAGACGGCCGATGCCGGTTACCTGACCCGCCGTCTGGTGGACGTGTCCCACGACGTGATCATCACCGAGGAAGACTGCGGTACCCTCCGCGGCCTGATCGCCACCGCCATCAAGAACAAGGACGAGGTCGTGGAATCCCTGGGAGAGAGAATCCTGGGCCGTACCTCCGTGCACGATATCATCAACCCGCTCACCGGGGAACTGATCATCGCCGCCGGCGAGGAAATCCGCGAGGATGTCGCCGCCCTCATCGACACCCTGCCCATCGAGCAGGTAGAGATCCGGAGCGTCCTCACCTGCGAATCCCGCAAGGGCGTCTGCGCCAAGTGCTATGGCCGCAACCTGGCCACTTCCCGCATGGTGGAGACCGGCGAGGTTGTCGGTGTGATTGCCGCCCAGTCCATCGGCGAACCGGGTACCCAGCTCACCCTGCGTACCTTCCACGTCGGTGGTACCGCCTCCGGTTCCGTGGCCGACTCTTCCATCGTCTCCAAGTACGAAGGTAAGCTGGCCTTTGAGGAACTCCGCACCATCGACCGTGTGAACGAAGACGGTTCCGTGAGCCAGGTGGTGGTTTCCCGGATGGCGGAACTCCGCATCCAGGACGAGCGCACCGGCATGAACTATTCCCAGTACGATATCCCTTACGGCTCCGTACTGTACTTCAAGGACGGCGACACCGTGCACAACGGAGACCTCATCTGCGAGTGGGACGCCTATAACGCCACCACCATCGCGGAAACCGCCGGTACGGTCCGCTTCGAGAACATGGCCGACGGCGTGACCTTCCGTGAAGAGAGTGCCGACGAATTCTCCAACGCTACGGACAAGGTGATCATTGAAGGCCGTGACAAGACCAAGACGCCTTCCATGCTCATTCTGGACGGGAACGGAGAAATCCTGCGCCAGTACAACCTGCCGGTCGGTGCCCATATCATGATCAACGACGGACAGGCGGTGAAGGTTGGCGACGTAATCATCAAGATTCCGCGTGCCGTGGGTAAGGCCAGCGATATCACGGGCGGTCTGCCGCGTGTGACCGAGCTGTTCGAGGCCCGTACCCCTTCCAACCCTGCCATCCTGTCCGAAATCAACGGCGAGGTGCACATGGGCGATGTGAAGAGAGGTAAGCGCAAGATCACCATCAAGAACCGTACAGGTCGCGAGTGCTCCTACGATGTGCCCATGACCAAACAGATCCTGGTCCAGGAGAACGACTACGTGAGGGCCGGTACCCGTCTGTCCGACGGCGGTACTTCCCCTACCGACATCCTGAACATCCTGGGTCCGGTGAAGGCACAGGAATACATCGTGAACGAGATTCAGGCCGTGTACCGTCTGCAGGGTGTGAAGATCAACGACAAACACTTCGAGATCATCGTGCGCCAGATGATGCGCAAGGTCCAGATCAACGACCCGGGAGACACCGAGTTCCTCCAGGAGGAGCTGGTGGACAAGTGGGAGTTCATGGACCGCAACGACGCCATCTTCGGAAAGTTCTATGTGGAAGATGCCGGAGAGAGCACCCGCTTCGAGGAAGGCGACATTATCTCTGCCCGGGATGTACGCGGCGAAAACTCTTCGCTGGAGCGTCAGGGCATGAAGATGATGGCCGTACGTCCGGCCCGTCCCGCTACCGCTTCCCAGGTGCTGCAGGGTATCACCCGCGCCGCCCTCAAGACCGGTTCCTTCATCAGTGCCGCCTCCTTCCAGGAGACCACCAAGGTGCTGTCAGAGGCCGCCATCCGTGCCCGCGTAGACTATTTGGAAGGCCTGAAGGAGAACGTCATCTGCGGTCACCTGATTCCGGCCGGCACTGGTCTGGCCCGTTACCAGGATATCGTAGTCGGCTCCAAGACAGAAGCCATGGAAGCCATGAACGACCTTTAGAGGTAAATAAACGACAAGAAAAAAGCTGGAGTTTCAAACTCCAGCTTTTTTTGTTAAGATGCGGAGAGAGCGAGATTCGAACTCGCGATACCCTTTTGGGGTACACACGCTTTCCAGGCGTGCCTCTTCAGCCACTCGAGCATCTCTCCAATAAGTATCCCGAAAAACGGGACTGCAAATATATAAACTTTTTCCTTCTTTGCCAAATAAATCTTCAGAAGCTATAGCCGATACCCACCTGGAAGCTGCCGCCGAGGGCGGGGGAGGCGGTCAGGAGGCTTGCGTCCAGGCGGAATCCCCGGTAGCGGACGCCTGCGCCCAGGGCAAGGTGGGAGGGGATGACGCAGTGGTCTGTGGCGTAGCGGTATCCGAGCCGGGCAAACAACATCCGGTTCCAGGCGTACTGGGCGCCCAGGGCGGCGGAGAAGGCGCCGGCAAAGTAGTAATCGGCATCCAGAAGAAGATCCAGGACATGGTTCTGCCCCAGGGGCGCGCTCCAGTTCACGCCTGCCCGTGCCGATGCGGGCTGCTTATAGGAAATGCCCCCGGAGACCAGAGCCGGCCCCAGGGTAGATACACCGGCCGTAGCACGCAGTCCGGGGAAGAACTGCCAGGCGGCGAAAAGGTCTGCGCTGACCCCGGCGGACACGGCGCCAGGAGCGGGGATTTGCCGGGCATAGCGGAAATTGGCCCCCACGCTGAGATGAGTGCCGAAACCGTATCCCAGTCCCATGGCGATGATGTGATTTTTAGGATAAAACAATCCCAAGACGTTTCCTGTGCCGTCCACTACGTCGTAGGACGACAAGTTTTCCAGCGAATACCCGATGGCCACTCCCAGGTTCGCTATGGGTTTGTACGCTGCCCCGGCACTGAAATGGGCCTGGGCAGACAAGGCCGGTGTCCAGGATTGGAAAGAAACCATGGCGTCCAGCGCTCCGTCAAAGAAGGGGAGCATGGCCGCGTGGGAGAAGGCGGCATAGGCCGCGTCCTGCGCCCAGGCGGCTCCCGCTCCGGCCATGGCCGATGTCACGGGGTTCCGTTCCGTGCGGGTGAAACCCAGTGCCGCCCCGTCCTGGGCAAAGCCCTTCTGAACTAGCAGTAATAGGGAAAGAATTAGGACAAAACACTTCTTCATGACGGTGCAGGATAAAATAATGGAAAACAAAGGTAAAGATTTTACCCATGAATAGCAAAAACTGCCGGTATCGAAGCAGTATTTACTGGTATTAATTGTTATATTTGTAACTCGTTTATTTCGAAGACAAAAAAGATGTTGGACAAATTACTGAAAATAGGACTCGGAGCCTCCCTGCTCACCCTGCTTCTGCAAGCCCCGGCCATGGGCCAGGTGGCAGATTACCAGCAGCAGGCAGGTTACTTGTCCACCCTTTACAGGGGACGCATCCCCAGCGTGTACCCCTTCCGTTTCAACGGTACATATTTCCTGGAAACCCGGACTTTCACACCCGGTGACGTCATGTACAATGGCAAGCTATACCAGGGCGTTTACCTGAACCTGGACGCCTATGTCATGGAGCTGGTGGTAAAGGCTTCCCCCGACTTGGGCGGCACCCAGCCGGACCGCGACCAGATAGCCTGGTTCACCCTGGGCGGGCGCAAGTTCGTGAACCTCAGGTATATGGGATATCCGGAGGCCCAGGAAGGCTTTTACGAGCTGGTCCGGGACGGCAAGACCCCCCTGCTGAACTACGTCCGGAAGAACATCCAGACGTTCACCCAGCCTTCGTCCTTGTCGGGCGCCAGCGAACTGGACGGCAACTTCGACCCGCAGGTAATCACATTCTTCATCCGGAACGAACAACGTTTCGTCCTGGAAGGCGGCAAACTGAAAAAACTGGGCAAACGCGCCTGGAAACGCCGCCTGAAAGAGGAGATGAACCCTTTGGAGAGCCCGCTTGCCGGGGCCGACGCCTGGCATCCCACCCATGACTTTACGGAGGGGGTTGTCCCGGCCTCTGTCTTCAAGGATGCCGGCCTGGGCCTTCCGGACGGCTATTTCGCAGAGAAAAAGGTAGATACCACCAGCGTCAGTTATGCCCAAAACGCCCTTACGGCCACCTACCGCAACAAGGTGTATACCATTGGCGAGGCCGGACAGGCCCGGGGCGGCAGGGCCACCATTACCGGTACCATTTTCGAGGCAGAGAGCGGCCTGCCCCTGCCCGGAACGGTTATTTTCGACGAGAACACGGCCACGTATGTGCGCAGCGACACCCGCGGCCGGTACCGGATAGCCCTGCCCGTGGGAGAGAATGTCCTGAATTTCAACGCAGAGGGCAAGGAAGACCTGGCCCTTCGGATGATCCTCAATGCCAGCGGAGAATTCGACGTAGTCATGACCGACCGGGTGACGGTGCTCAAGGCCGCCCTGGTGTCGGCCGAGAGCATGCGCCAGCACCGTAGCACGGCGATCGGCCTGGAGTCCGTGAGCATGGCTACGGCCAACAAGGTGCCGTCGGCCTTCGGCGAAGGGGACATTATCAAGGCGGTGCTCACCCTGCCCGGCGTGAAGAGCGTTGGAGAGGCCTCCGGCGGCCTGAACGTGCGTGGCGGCTCGGCCGACCAGAACCTGGTGCTGTTCAACGAGAACACCATCTACAACCCCAGCCATCTCTTTGGCATGTTCTCCGCCTTCAATCCGGATATCGTCTCGGGCGTGGAACTGTACAAGAGCTCCATCCCGGCGCAGTACGGCGGCCGGATCTCGTCGGTGCTCAGCGTAGATACCAAAGAAGGGGACCGCAACCGGGTGCGGGGCTCGCTGGGGATCGGCCTGCTCACCAGCCGCGGCCATATTGAAGGGCCTATCGGCAAGAAAACCACCTTCGTGGCAGGCGCCCGCACCACGTATTCGGACTGGATCCTGGGCCTGCTTCCGGAGGACAGCGCCTATGCCGGCGGCGGCGCTGGCTTCACCGACGCCAATGTGGGGCTCACCCACCGCTTCGACGAGCAGAATTCGCTGCAGCTCTTCGGCTATTTCGCCACGGACCGTTTCTCCTTCAGCGGAGACACCACCTTCAATTATTCCAATATCAACGCCTCCCTGGCATTCCGGCACAAGGAAGAAGACGGCAGCAGCTTCAAGATCAGCGGCGGATACGACCACTACACCAATATCGTGGGAGACCATCATTGGGACGGGGCTGCCTATGACCTGCAAACCTTTATCCGCCAGGCCTTCCTCAAGGGCATACGGGTGCGTCCCCTCGGGGACAGCCATACCTTGACTTACGGGGCCGACCTGGTTGGCTATGCCCTGGATCCGGGCATCATCAAACCCTTCGGCGATGTTTCCCTTCGGGACCCTGCAGCCCTGGAACGGGAGCTGGGCGTGGAACCGGATGTGTACCTGTCCGATACCTGGGCCATTACCGATGAGTTCTCCGTGGACGGGGGGCTTCGGCTTTCCTCCTTCCTGGCCCTGAACCCCAGCAAGTTCTATATGGGCCCGGAACTGCGGCTGTCGGGCAAGTATTCCCCCATGGAAAACCTCTCCTTCAAGGCGGGCGTGAACACCATGCGGCAGTATATCCACCTGATTTCCAATACGGCGTCTGTTTCGCCGATGGATACCTGGCGCCTGAGCAGCGCAGCCCTCGTCCCCACCACAGGTTGGCAGGCCGCCGCCGGGGCTTACTGGACGCTCCTGGGCTCCGGGATAGACCTTTCCCTGGAGGCCTATTACAAACAGAGCAGCAATGCCCTGGACTATAAGAGCGGCGCGCAGCTGGTGATGAACCCCAACCTGGCGGACGAACTTGTGCCTGTGCGGGGAAGGGCTTACGGCGTGGAGCTTATGGTGAAGAAGCCGGCCGGCAAACTTACCGGCTGGGTCTCCTACAGCTATTCCCGCAGCCAGCTCAGGGAGATGAACCCGGAGGGGAACCAGATCAACGGCGGGGCCTGGTACAACGCTTCCTACGACAAACCGCACGAGTTCAAACTGGTGGGCAATTACGCCCTCACGCACCGGTTCAGCCTGTCGCTGAACATCGACTACTCCACCGGCCGGCCCATCACGGTGCCCATCGGGTCGTACTTCTACGGCGGGGCCTATCATCTGGCCTATTCGGCCCGGAACAGCCACCGGATGCCGGACTACTTCCGCATAGACGCCGCCCTGAACATAGACCCGGGCCATTACCTCAAGGCTTTTGCGCACATGTCCGTGACCATCGGCGTGTATAATGTCACCGGACGCAAGAATCCGTATTCCGTGTTCTTCCGGCCTTCTTACGGCGGATACAACGGCTATATGATCTCCGTTTTCGGCTCCCAGGTCCCTTACATCAACCTCAATATCCTGTTCTGATGAAAAAGTGGTTTTACCTTTGCGCGGCGGCCCTGGGCCTGAGCGCTTGTATCTATCCCTACGAAGTGCAGCTGGACAGCACCGAGACAGAAAAAGTGCTGGTGGTGGACGGGAATATTGTCGCGGGAGGGGTGAGCACCGTCTACCTGAGCTACATGATCCCCTTCAGCAGCGACGGGTGGTTCTTCTCCCTGCCGGAAGGCGGAAAAGTGTGGATAGAGGACGAGACCGGAAAGCAGTACCCCGGTTATCAGGCGGGAACGCTGTCCCCATCCTTTGATTATAGCTCTTCCACGTATGAACCGGTCTATTATCGCGGAAGCAACGTTCCGTTTATCATCTCCACCGAGGATGCCGGTTCCGGCCACCAGTACCGGGTTGTGGTGGAAGCGGACGGGGAAACCTACGTGTCCGGCTGGCAGAAGCCTTCTCCGGTGCCTGAGATTACCGACGTTTATTTCGAGGCCGACGACCATAATGTTTATGTCTATGTGGATTTGGAAAAGGCGGCCGCAGACGGGAGCGGCTATCTGGGCTTTACCTTCGACGAAACCTGGGAGTTCCATGTAGATTACGACCCGGAATGGTTCATAGATACCAAGGGCTGGTTCTATTATCAGGATTTGTTTTATCAAAACCCCAACGTCTGGTGTTTCCAAAGCGTGAGCTCTCCCCGCCGCATCCTGGTGGACTATACGTCCCTGGACCAGGGGCAGGTAAAGCATTACCTGGTTACCAGTTTTCCCCGTACCAACAATCGCAACCACCGACGTTACTCCATCAATGTCAAAGCTACGTCCATGGACCGGGAAGCTTTCCTGTATAACCGCCAGACCCAGCAGCAGTCCCAGGGCGGCGGCGACCTCTTTACTCCGGATCCCGGGGCCATTGCGGGAAACCTCCGCTGCGAGTCCGATCCTCGCAAGCAGGTGATGGGTATGGTCGTAACGGGAGAATCTACGTCCCGGCGGGGCTGGTTGGGTAACCAATATTCCCTTTACAGACCGATGACCGTAAGCTGGGTCTTCCCGGAAAACGTAAAGCAGAAGCAGGATTTGTATTACAACGCCAGTTTCCGTCCCGTTCTGGAAGTCGAGACGGAAGATGGGAGTGAAATAGGCTGGGGCCCGTTGAGCTGCATAGACTGCATTGCGGCCGGCGGTACCAAGGAAAGACCGGATTTTTGGGAGAATTGACGTATGAGAAAAAGCTTGTTTTTAATAGGGGCTTCACTTTTGGCCTGCCTGGTCGCAGGAGCCCGTGAGCGGATCCACGTTGTAACGGACCGCAGCAGCTATATAGCCGGAGACCTGGTTTACTGCTCCCTTTTCTGTGTAGATGACGAGGGGCGCCAGAGCGGATTCAGCGCCGTATCTTACCTGGAGCTGATATCGGCCGACGGAACCGTCGCAGAGGCCAAGGTGGGCCTATTCCAGGGCAGGGGAGCCGGCAGTTTCCGGATTCCGATGTCTGCCCCGACGGGGAATTATGCGCTGGTGGCCTATACGGCCGGCTCGGCGGCCTCCCCGGAGGATGCCCGGATACTGGCCGTCTTCAATACCACCTCTACCGCCAGGGTGCGGGACGGTGTGCAGATTGTGCCTGAAAATGAGTTTGCCCTGCCCGTGGCGCCGGACGTGGTCAACCAGGGCGGCCTGAGCCTTTCCCTGCCGGCCAGGCTGCGTCAGGGGCGGGAAGCCGTCCTCCTTCTGGGCAGCCAGGATCTGGGGGCCGATGTCTCCGTGAGCGTTTACCACGAGGACGGCCTGGCTCCCTCCGACGGGAAAAGCCTGAAAACGTTCCTCGGCGGCGGTCCCGCCCTGCCGGGTCCCCGTCTGGGAGAGTACGAGGGAGAGATTGTCTATGCCACGGTAGAGGGCCTGGAGGCCAGCCGGGATACCCTGGGCGCCGGGATGGTGACGGCTTTTTTGTCGTCGGCCGGAGCCCCTTCCAACGTCTATGTGGGCCGCAGCATGGCCGACGGGCGCCTGCAGTTTTTCACCGGCAACATCTACGGAGACCGGGAACTGGTCTGCGAGGTGGTGTCCATGGACGGACGGCAGTGCCATATCAACCTGGCCAGTCCCTTTGTGCATCCGGATCCGGGTGAGATTCCGCCCCTGAAACTCAGTTCTGCCCAGCGCGGCGCCCTGGTTTCGCGGAAGGCATCCCTGCAGGCCTGGACGGCCTCAGGGATGGATACGCTTTCCCGCTTCCTGCCCAAACGGGAAGACCTCCTGCTGGAGGGGCAGCGGACCATCCGCTACCACCTGGACGACTACAACCGTTTCCCCACCGTGCGTGAGATCTGCGTGGAATTTGTGAGGGAACTGCAGTTTGTCCGCCGCGGCGACAAATGGATGATCCGCCTGATGGCCACCGATGCCACGGACAGCCGCTCATTCATACAGGGAAATGTGCTGGTGATGATGGACGGCGTGGTGCTCACAGACCACAGCATGCTCTCCGACTTCGACGCCATGCTGCTGGAAGACATCGACATCTATACCCGTTCCATTGTGATGGGCGGTGTCCCGTACAGCGGCGTTGTGAACTTTATCTCCAAGAAAAACTATGTCACGGCCCTGCATTTTCCCCCCAATGTACGCGTGGTGGATTTCCTGGGCGTGAGTTACCCCGTGGCCTATACCGGAGCGAATCCCCCCTCCGGCACGGAAGACCTGCGGGAGGTTCTTTTCTGGCATCCCGCGCTGGAGATTGCCGGCGGCAGTCAGGTGCGCATCCCCATTACGGCGCCCTCGTATCCCGGCCGGTTCCGCGTAGTGGCAGAAGGCTGGAAGGCCGACGGCACCCCCGTGCGGGCGGAATACACCTTTGAAGTGGAATAGAGGGTATTGCTCAGAACTCCAGGATGTCGATGGCGTTAATGCCGCGGACATTGGCGAAGGAGACGACGCTGGTGTTCTGCGCCTCGATGCGGAGGGTTCCTACGAGGGGGGCGCAGGGCTTAATTCGAAATCGTTCCTATTAATAGGAATGTATCCGAGCTTGTTTCGCGGATGGCAAACAGGAAGGGTCGGTTTACGACTATTTCTTTAATGTCGACTGTCCCGGCCGCCCCGTCTCCCATTTGCACCAGCGTTGCTGCTTCAAATTCGGTCCCCTGCTCGTTAACATCAATTGTGGTTTTTTGCAGGATGCTGGTAATCATCAGATTATCATGAATGTCAGAGAAATCGGCATTGGAAGAAAAGGGAAGTGTTAACCCTGTTTTTTGTAGTGCGTTTATAATTAACTTGCTCCCGCTATCCCAGGAAAGGGAAAAACACGGGAAATGAACATGGGCCGATGCATAATCGTGCAGCAATAAGTCCGACACGTGAATATCCTCCACAATATCTTGCAGAAGGACACCCTTTGAGGGAAGCAAAACGGTCATATCGTAAGAGCCGTTGCCATAGGGAAGGCGGAATACTTCGTATCGCTCCCTTTTTTCGTACCTGATTATCTCACAAGACATGTCAAAGAAGTCTTTTCGGCTCTCTCCGGCGTTTCCGTAAAACTTGTCTTTCTTTGCCTTGGTGGTTTCATAAGACCAAGGTCCCTTGAACAGCAACGCATTAAGTAGCAGCAGGCGGGTCTGGGGGTCAAGCTCTGTAAGCATCTGGGTAATCTTTCCTTCCGTTTTACTGGCGACCCAATTATTAATCAGGTCTACAGATGCGGCCTTTGAAAAATCGGTTTCATAAGACTCTGCAGAAAAAAAACTTGATAGCGTCTGTTTATAATCCGGTTTAATGACGTAGTTTGACGTTACCCAGACAGAGGATTCGTTTCCAAAGCCAACCGCAGGATCTGCTTTAGCCAATCCGGAAATCATGGCTTTATAGTAGTCTGCGATATCCTCTTTTGATGCGTTTCCCCAGTTTAATACGGCAGCAAACTGATTCCATGTATCGGCTTTGGCCCCTTGCGCCGACATGGCTAGAGCCATACTCAGGCTAAAGGGAGAGCAGATGACATCCTTTCCAAGGGCATCTTTGTATACATTTCTGAAAACTTCTATGCCAAAAGTATTTGCAGCATCACGAAATCCTTCTTGAGCCTTTGTTAAAACAATAGGAACTGCTTCTTTTGTTGTAACTATATTCGAGGTCCCTTTCTCACAAGATAGGCACAAAACCGACAGGGAAAAGAATAATAATGTAATATTTTTAAATGACATAATTAATTAGTTATTAGGCAAATGAAAATCATAATACATTCTATGGTTGCGATCACAATAGATTGACCCGACTACCCATTGATCGCCAGTTCCAAACCATAATAAATCATATGCAGGATCCAATCCCCAGTGCATATTGATTTTATTAATTTGGCCGCTAGTATACTCATATTCAAATCTACTCGGAGCTATTGGAGTATTTTCTTCTGGATCAACATCGTAGACCCAAAAGTACTCGTATAACGTACATAGCCTATAATTACGATATCCGTTAATTAGGAAAATATGCCCACTGGCATCAGGGTTATTATAATGGTTACCGCGGATTAAAACAGCACTCCCGTTTAGAATTGATTGAAAAGCGAGACTATCTACGTAGTGGTCTGAGTAACTATAAGATAGTCCTAAAGGATTAATCACACCTGTAACGATAGAATCAATAGTTGTATAAGATCCGCTTGATGTATAATTCATATTGACAGCGTTACCTATGGAACCAATTAAAAGCGCTGCAAGATTATTGTTATACTCCATTTGATTCCAAGCGGTAGAAGTATAATTGGTAAAAGATTGTGTAACTATTCCTCCAACATACCCGGAAACATACCCTTCAGTAGGTGCCGTATTCGGAATGCCAATTTCTCGGTTCAATTGAAACAAAAGACCGGCTCCTGCAACAGCACCGCATCCAGCCAAGGCACGAGTTGTATCTAAAGCACTCAGAAAAGGAGAATAGGCATTATAAGGGGCAGACTGTTGCCAATGAGGTATGTAATACGAAACGTTATAAGTGTAGTCTATATAGTTGTAATGAATATCAACTAATTCCCAGTGACCAGGGAGATTTGGGTCAATGATTATTTCATCGTCTCCACTTTTTGTTAAAGTCTCTAAATACTTCTCTTGAACAAATGCGTTATCTGCAGAAATAGCTCTCCAAAAGTCAACATTCTTTGTGATATTTTCATAATTAATCTGCCCTTCATCATAGGAATCTGGAAGTGATTGTAAAAGTGATATCTGTGAAAGTGAAGGGGATAGCCATTCCTTAATTGGTTCTGGACACTGATCGTAGTCAAAAAAACCTTCACTTGATTCTGCGAGAACAGGGGGGACGCGCTTATCCCCGGAAATAATTTCCCAACCTGTATCATAATTAATCACAAATGCCGCAGAATTGTCAAGTGGAACGATGGATTGGACAATAATATTCTTATCTAGGGAAAGTTCTTTATATCTAATGTAAGAATCTATGTCTTTCTCTGATACACGGTAGTCCTCGTTCGAAGAAGATTTAGTCTCAACCTTTAAGCCAGATATTAAATCCGATGATAGAATAGAAGAATTATATGCTTCATATCTGGAGCAGGAACAAAATGGCAGCAGAGAAATGAAGAAAATGATTATATTTTTCACATTTAGTATTCTATTAGGATAAGGGATAACTGGATAATTTAGGTACATACAAATTTTTTTAAATGGTGAATTCTAATTAGAAGTGCAACACACTTCAAAAGTTAAAGTTAAATAATTGTTTGCAATATTCCAACGGTGTCCTGTAACCTAGCGACTTACGGGGCCTGTGGTTTAGTTTCCATTCTATCTCAGCAAGCATCTCGTCGGTCAGCTCGCTTAAGTCCGTACCTTTCGGGATGTATTGACGTATCAGTCCATTCGTGTTTTCGTTTGCGCCACGTTCCCAGGAGTGGTACGGACGGGCAAAGTAAAACTCGGCATCGAGTCCCTTCGCGATCTCCTTATGGCGTGCGAATTCCTTTCCGTTGTCAGCCGTTATCGTGTAGATTTTGTCTTTATAGGGTAGCAGCGCCTCGATTGCCGTGCTGGCCAGCTGGGTGGCTTCTTTCCCAGCAAGCCTGCGGATCAGCACCAAGTGCGTACACCTGTCGTTTGTCGTCATAATGGCACCCTTGTGGTTCTTGCCAATTATCGTATCTATTTCAAAGTCACCAAAACGCCTATTCTCATCTACAACCGCCGGCCTCTGCGATATGTCAACCCTGTCCTGGATGATTCCTCTGGTTCTGTACTGGCTGTCACGTCTTCGCTTCCGTCGCCCGTGATGTCTGAGGTTGCGCGCCATCTCGTCGTTGCCCCGGCGCTTCTCCTGCCAGATCCAACGGTAGATTGTCTCCGCACATACAATCTCTTCCCCTTTCAACCGGAAACGGCCGCAGATCTGCTCAGGGCTGTACTGGCCGTAGATGATGAACCTTCGCACGGTCCGTTTCATCTCGTCGGTGAACTTCAGGTAGTGTCGTCGTGCCTTCATCCTTCTTTCATACTTCTTTTGAGCAAGGTGCCATCGGTACCGATGGTAGCCTCGCATATCGCAGTTCCTCCGGATCTCACGGCTCACTGTACCTGTACTGACCCCGATTACTTCTCCAATCTCCCTCAAGCTCATCGGTGTCTGCAGCAACGCCTCAATCGTATATCGCTGCGCCCTTGTTAAATGCTTGTATCCCATCCTCTGTCGCTTTTTCTGTTTATGACAGTAAAGTTATACTGTCAGACTTCATAGCGTTGCACTTCAGAGTAGAATCCAGCAGTTTCCAGACGAACAAGAACTGCAAGCACAAGCTGAGAGAGTACTGTTGTACGACCGAATCAGAAGCAGTATCCCAGTCCTACACTTAACGTATTGCTGAGGGTAGCGGAAGCCGTAAGGTAGCTCACATCTATCCGGAAACCGGCGAACTCCACCCCCAGGCCCAATGAGGCGTGGGAGGGAATTACATACGGGGAACTGCCGTAGTGGTAACCACCGCGTACAAAGAACATATCTTTGAAACCGTATTCCAGCCCCAGGGAAGCCATCAGTCCGGCCTTGAATACATAGCCGGCCTCCAGCGCGGCGGTAAAGCCGGCAACCGAATAGGCCACGCCGCCTTTTGCCAGCATGGGAAGGGTGTAAGGGTCACCGCCGTAGCTGATATTCCCGCCGATATTATTCACCCCCAATCCAGCCTGCAAGCCTCCGGAACGGTACTTGGCCGACAAGTTTACGGCAACGGTAGAGGACTTTGCTTCCGGTCCAAGGGACGAGTGGACAAATTGTGCCGCTACTCCAACCGAGAGACCGTCCATGAGCTGATATGCCGCGCCGGCACCAATGGCAAGGTCCATGGGCTTGAACGTGTCCGTGACGCGTCCGTCGGCCTGGACAATGTCATAGGACGGAGAGCCGAAGTCCTTGACAGAAAGGGCTACCGTGAGTTTAGGAATAATCCGGTAGGAGGCATTTACGCCAATAAGGCCATATCCGGAGGCCACCGCAGGCTGCCAGAGGGTATAGCCTGCCCCCACAGAGAGGGTTTCGGTACCTAAAGCGGCATCGGCCATATTATTGTCTATGGGAGCGTTGCTATGTAGGGCCACCCCGGCTCCGGCCATTCCGGAGACTGCGGCGTCTGAGCTTATCTGAAGAAAGCCAAGGCTTTGCGCCCGGGCGGGCAGTGATACGGCCAGGCAGACAAGCGGAATCAAATACTTTTTCATGGCTTTCCTGATTTATTGTTTTACGATAGTTTTCACAACGGTATCCCCATTAAAGGTGACCATAAGGGTATACACCCCGGCCGGGAAGCTCCTGCAATCTATCGGCACAGGGTCAAAGGGAGAGGTCTGAATCTGAGCGTTGAATACAGATCCGCCCAGGGAATTGATCAGTTTTACTGAAGCGGCTCCCAGCTCACTTGTCCGGATGTTCAGGTAGTCCTTTACCGGATTGGGATAGGCTTCCACCGGGGTGCTGCCATCTCGCACCAGTACTCGGAACGACTGGGATGCGCTTGCCCCGCTTCCATCGGTGGCGGTAACCGTTATGCTGTTCATGCCGAAGGAATTGGAAACAAGGGTGAGTTTGCTTCCCTCTATCGACGTCTTTACAATGATACTTGCTGTCGAAGACTCTGCCTTATAAGTGAGGGTTTCCCCATCGGCATCCGAGAAAAACTCTCCCAGGTCGATGGTACGGCTATCCGACAAACCGTTGAATATCTGGTCCGCTATGGCGGAGGTAACAACCGGTGCGGTGTTCGGCTGCACGATGAAAGCAAAGCCCTGCTCCGCTGTCACATAGCCGTCCGACACCCGGATGGTTCCGTCGAACTGGCCCGGCCCGCTGCTCAGGCCGCTGAGCGAGAGCGTCAGGAGCCCGTCGTCCGAGCGAGTGACAGTCAGTCCCTTGATTTGAGTAACCTCAGGGGTGAGGGTGTGTCCGTCGGCATCTTCCAGACGGAAACGTAGCGTTCCGGTTTCGAAGGAGCGAATCGTAGCGGTCGTCCCGTCCAGGGGTGTGATTACCGGAGGATTGTTGTGCCCGGTGCGGATGATTATTTCCTTGGACAGCTCTGAGACAAGGCCGGTGAGGCTTTCGCTTCGGATGCGGAAATGATAGTCGGTATCGAAGGATAGCCCCGGGAAGGTCTGGGACATGTTCTCTCCTGTCTTTCGGCCGTAAGTAAGGAGATCGACTGAACTGACACTCCCCGGCAGGTTGTCCGGATCCAGTCCGGCCAGCGATACGGTGCCATAATAGATCGTAAACTTATACGGAGGATTCACGTCCTCTGAACCGGGTACCGTCCATTCCAAGTTTATGGCATTGGCGTTAGCCGTTCCGTTCAGGACAGAGACAGGCATCGGTACCTGGTCATCTCCGGCGGTAAGGGCGGCATAGGCGTCCACCAGGCCGGCGCCGAGACGGGTGGCATAGGAACCATTCTCCTCAAGGGCTTTCTTATTAGCCGTGCTCTGGAGCAGGTGGATGAGTTTGTCCCGGGTGAAACCTTTCTTGCCCGCCCCATAGTAGGACACCAGCAGGGCGGCTACTCCGGTTACATGCGGAGCGGCCATGGACGACCCCTGCATGTTGCCGTATTGGTTGTTCGGAAGGGTGGAAAGGATGTAAGTCCTGCGGTTGGCATCACCGCCCGGAGCGCTGATGTCTACCCATTCGCCAAAGCTGGTGAAGTAGGAACGGACATAATTGGCACTCAGGGCAGCTACGGCAAAAACATTGTCATCCATGGCAGGGTGCTCAATCTCGCGGCCGTCGTTGCCTGCTGCGAAAATAATTAGACCGCCGGCCATGGGCCCGGTCTGCTCGCCGTTCTCGTCCAGTCCGGCGTTGGCGTTGAAGTAGTCAATCGCCTCTACGTAGGATTTTGGGGTTTCCTGTTCGTTGTTGGTGAATCCCCAACTGCAGTTAATCAATACTGCACCATTGTCTGCCGCGTACACGAAGGAAGCGGGAGTCAGGGCGCCGTTACGTCCGTCCAGGGTCTGGGTTACCATCAGGCGTACGCCGCTGCCGGGAGTGCCGTTTCCTCCGGCAATGCCGCCTACGCCGATTCCATTGTTGTTCACGGCGGCAATCGTGCCGGCAACATGCGTGCCGTGGTCACCGGGCTCAATCTTGCCGACAGCCACCTTCCCGTCCGTGGACATGAAACTGTAGCCGTAGATATCGTCGGCATAGCCGTTATTGTCGTCATCTTCGCCCGGCAGTCCGTTAAGCTCCGCCTCGTTCACCCACATGTTGGCATGCAGGTCTTCGTGCATGTAATCTACGCCGATATCGTTCACCGCCACAATCACTTCCGGTTTTCCGGTCTCGATGGTCCAGGCGCGGAAAGCATTTACGTCGCAGCCTTCTGCCCACTGGTCTTTACCGCCGGGATTCTGATAGTGCCACTGCTCCGGGAGCCTGGGATCGTTGAAGGGATACGCCATCTCCCGGGTCTTCGCCTCGGGGATATACTCCACGATTTCTATATCTTCGAAGGCGGACGCAATCGCTTCCCCAGCCTTGGTCACCGGAACGGTCTCGTCAAAAATGACGTCGTACCACAGGTGAAGACCTGCGGCGCGGTGACGCTTCTCCCACTTCCCTGCAGGAGGAAACGTCCGGGTAAGGGTGTAACTGCCCAAGGTAAACGTGGTGCCTTCTTCAGGCTCATGCTTGAATTTGACACGGATGACGCCGGGGGTGGTTCCGGATGTGAGCGAGGGCTGCTCCATGGCTGCGGGCTGCTCTTTCTGAGTGGTCTCCGCCTCACGGGAGCAGGATAAAGCCAGTAATAGGAAGACGAAAGGGACGATGCGTAGTTTCATAGTTACCGATAAGATAAATCAGGGCGCCCGTCACCGGGCACCCTGATCAGAACAATTGCAGATTAAAGATTCAAGTCAATCGCAAGGAGACCGTCAGAGTTACCCTTGAAGGTACCGTAATCCGGAAGGTCGAAAGCGATGCTTTGTGCAGGGAATGTAATCACCTTATTGGTCATGGTTCCCGTGGCACCGCCCAGCAGCCAGATGTTGAACTCGCCGTAGCCCCAGTTGAATCCGAGGTAGGTGCGGTCGAAGGTAACTGCATTGGCGTTGCTGGCATCGATGACCCACTTGGCACCCAAGGTGAAATCACCGGGTTCATTGTAAGGATAATTAGGGCCGTACGGATCCAGCAGGCGATACACTTCAAAACCTTCAGCTTTCTCTGCGTCGACGCTCCAGGTAAGATTGTCCACACCGAAGGCGGCAGTCACCAGGTCGTCGGTAATCTTTACCTTGCCATAACTTGCCCAAGTGTAGGCTTTCTGCAGGGTAACATTCACAGAGTTGATAGCAAGGTCGTTGTAGTCGCTCTCGGTGGCCAGGGAGATGGCACCCTTGTAGGACTTGCCTACGGCCATCTTGGAGATGTCCAAGACCAGTTCTGCGGCATACTCACCGGCGGCGAAAGATACGGAAGACGGAACACCGATGCCCTCAGGGAGGGTGGAATTCAGATTAACTGTCTGCGCTGCGTTTGCCACGGCGCGGCCTACAGTGATGACAAGGCTGGTCTCTGCAGCACCGATCTCGGTATTGGCGACAGAACCCTGGGTGAAGGACACGCCATTGTCGGAACCTTCGTGCTCATATTTGGTTCCGATGTTTTCCACGTTGCAGGATACTGCAAACAGAGCAGCGGCGCCAAACACAAAGATGCTTTTGAATATCGTTTTCATATGCATTCAGTCTTTAAGGATTATTCTTCACTTCCAGCGGGAGTCAGAGCGGGATCGTCACCCTCGGTAGATGTGGCATAACTGTTGATCGGGTTCTGGACCATGAATTTGTTGGCGTCGAACTCGGCCTGAGGGATGGTGAGCACCCAGTCGAAGGACTCGGGATCGTCCAGGTGAAGGGTTGCCAGCAGACCTGCGGAGGGGTGGCCCATCTCGGTAGTGCGGACAAAGCCCTGGCGCAGACGCTTGATATCATAGATGCGGCCATACTCGCCCCAGAGCTCGATACGGCGCTGGAGGATGATTTCCTCGAGCAGGGATCCGGTTTCGTCGGTGGTGAGGGCGCCCATGGCGGTGCCGGTCTTGCCGGAGCAGTCGTAGTTGGCGTCACGGGTTTTCATCAGGTTATTCAGGGCAGTGACGGCTTCACCTTCGTTACCCAGACGGCAGGCAGTCTCGGCAATGATGAGCTGCATCTCAGGGGCGCGCATGAAGATATGGTCAGCACCGGTCTGAGGGTCGGACGGGTCCTTGAACAGGAACTTGTACTGCTGATAACCCTTGGTAGAACCGTCCTTCAGGACTTCATAGCTCCACCAGTCGGAGGCGCGCTTGTCAGTGGCGCTCATCTTGTTGTAGAGCCAGGCGCTGGCGCACTTGCGGGAGGCGTCGCCGTAACCGCCGAAGCGGTAGTCCATGTGAGCCAGGAACTGCGGGTTGGTGGTACCCTGGGTAGAGATGATTTCAGCACCCCAGAGGACGCTGTTGTGCGTAGCGTCGTTATATTTGAAATTACCGTCGTAAGCGTAGCTGGCACCCTGGACAGCGATAGCGGCGGCATCGTGAGCGGTCTGATAGTCACCCATGTACAGGGCGATACGGGCTTTGATACCATTGGCTACATACTTGTCGATATGGGTGACATGTTCCTGCTGGTGGTCGCCGATGAGGCTGATGGCCTCGTTGATGTCGGACATGGCCTGGGCGAACACCTCGCGGTTTGTAGAGCGCTTCTTGCCGGTGGTGCCGGCGAAAGTGGGTTCCGTGTAAATCGGGACACTCAGACGGTCTTCGTGGCCGATATAACTACGGGCAAAGATCATGGCGCAGTAGGCAAGGCTCCAGGCACGGATGGCGTAGGCATTGCCGAGTATGTAGTTGATCTCGGCCGGGTCGCCTTCAATCTGCTCTGCGGCGTCCAGGATGTAGTTTACGTTGGAAATCAGCGTATAGTAGTAGTTCCACATGTCGTAGGAACGCCAGGAACCGGCAGTGTAGCGGGATTTTACATTATAGATGTAGTCGAACCAGAACCAGCCGTTACCTTGTGCGGCTTGAACCAGATCCTCACCCATGAGGTCTGCCATCAGGTTGTAGCCCTGAGGGCCGACGCACTGGTGATAGTTGCCGGTGGTGGTTACACCCCACTGCCACATGAAGCGGAATGTTCCGTTAAGGGCCATCATGGCGCCGTTCGCGTCTGTGAACATGGTGTCACCGGTCACAGCATCCGTGGGGTTGGTGTTGAGGAGCTCTTTATTGCACGCCGTCAGCGAGAGTGTCGCTATGGCGATAATTGCATATACTATCTTTTTCATATTCGTTGTCTCCTTGGATTAGAAATTGATGTCAAGACCCAGGGAAATGGTCCTGGTAGGAGTGTATGCCCAGCTGGTACCACCCGTCATGTTGTACTGAGGGTTGAGACCGTTGAGCTTGGTGAAGAGCCAAAGGTTGTCACCGACGGCGAACAGGCGCAGGGACTTGATGCCAATCTTCTGGGTCCACTTGGTGGGCAGGGTGTAGCCCAGCTGGAGGGACTTGATGGAGAAGTAGGAAGCATCTACCATCCAACGGTCGGCGGAGATATTCTTGGAACCGATTTCCAAGAGAGGAACGTCTGTAATGTCACCGGGCTTCTGCCAGCGGCGGAGAGCATGGCTGCTCCAGGTGTCGCCGGAATAGGTAACTTCCATGGCGCTTGCATATACGCTGTCCCAGACGTAACCGCCCAGGGAGAAGGTGGTCAGGAAGCTGAAGTCCACGGGACCGAACTGGAAGTCGGAGCCGAAGGAGCCCTGGATCTTAGGCTCGCGGCTGCCGTAACCCAGATACTTGCTGTTAGTAGCTTTACCGGTATCGGTAGTCTTGTACTCATAACCGTACTTCTGGTCGCCGGCTTTGAACTTGCCGTCTTTGTCGTCCTGAAGCTGGATGGTATTGGGAATCGGATAACTCTTGGCAGCTTTTTCTGCATCGTAGCCCTCTGCATTGGGATCATTGACAACTTCCTCGTAAGCCCAGTAAAGCTGGCGGCCGGTTGCGGGATCCACACCTGCGCTGCGCGGGATATACCAGGAATAGATGGGCAGGCCTTCCATGATCAGCTGGCTGCCGGAGAGGATACTCGGGGACTCGCCGGTGAGCTGAAGGACCTTGTTGCGGTTGAGGTAACCCATGAGGGTGCTGCTGGCGCGGACGTTGCCGCTGTTGAGCCAGTTGACGCGGATTGTGGCTTCAAAGCCCTGGTTGCGCATGGAGCCCACATTGGCATTGTAGCCGCCGAATCCGGTGGAAAGGGCCATCGGGTAGCTCAGGAGCATGTCGCTGGTCTTGGAGTTATAGTACTCGAAGGTGACATTCAGGACCTGGTTGAAGAAGGTTCCTTCCAGACCGGCGTTCCAGGTTCCCTTCTTTTCCCAAGAAACTGCAGGGTTAGCCAGGGAAGATACCACGGCGCCCGGGTTGTTGGCATTGGGCATGGTGAGGTCGTAGAAGGACTGCCAGGAATAGTAGGAGCCGATAGAGTCGTTACCCAATTCACCGTAGCTGAGACGGAGGGTGAGGTTATCTATCCAGCTGACATTTTTCATGAAGTTCTCCTGAGAAACGCGCCAGCTTCCACCCAGAGACCAGAACTGGCCCCAGCGGTTGGGCTCATAGAAGCGGGAAGAACCATCGGTACGCCAGGTGGCCTCCAGATAATACTTATCCTTGAAGTCAGCGGCGAGACGGCCGAAGTAGGACTCGATGCGGTAAACATCGGAGTAGGAGTTGGCGTTGATGTTACCGGCAGCCGGAGCAATCTCGTACAGGCCGGGATACACCTGGTTACGGTCGGCGTACAGGTACTTGTACTGATAGTTGTAGTACTCGTGACCGGCCTGCGCCAGCATATGGAACTCGTTAAAGGTGCGCTCGTACTTGAGAATCTGGTTCCAGGTGTAGGAGAAGGTACGGGTGCTGTACTTGTCAATCTCACCACCGGTGGAAGCACCGTCACCGTGATACGGGTTGTAGTAAGAAGTGATGTAACGGCCGGAAATATCGGCACCGAAGTTGGTGCTCAGGCTCAGGCCGCGGAAAACACCCATGGATTCCTTTTCGCCGCCGAGGGTGGCGTAGGCACGGATACTGGAGTTGTCACGGAGGGTCTCGTAGGTGTTGTCGTAGAGGTCACCCACAGCGTTGAAACGACTGGCCTTGGGACGGGCGCGACCCTCATTACCGTAGTCGAACAGCTTGTTGCCGTTGGCATCCAGCATGTCCTTACCGTTCTCATCCTTCATATAGACAGGAAAGATGGGAGCCATGAACTGGGCGGTGTACCATGCATTACCCGTCTGGGTGCTGGAATACTGAGAACTGTTCTGGGTGGTGTAGGAGTAGCTGGCGCTGGCGCCGGCGTTGAACCAGTCGGTAATTTCGTGGTCTACGTTGGCGCGGATGGAGTAACGTTTGAAGGCCGTGGTGATAAGGACACCCTTATCGTCCAGATAACCGAAGGAGAAGGCGTACTTGGTCTTGCGGTCACCACCGCTCACACCCAGCTGGTATTCCTGGCGGATGGCCTTCTTGTTGGTAAGGACGTCCATCCAATTCTCGTTCCAGGCAGAAACGGCGTCGGCGCGGACCTTGCCGGTGGCGGGGTCAATCACAGTGTCCCAGGTATAATTCTTATAGGGGTTGTAAATCTGTCCGCCCAGTGCGGCGCTCAGGTCACCGGAGGCGGCGGCGCGGGCATCGACATCGGGATAACCGTTGTTCAGGATGTAGCTGTTCTTCAGGGCTTCCCAGGTGAGTTCTACGAACTCGTTCTGGTTCACCATCTCGTAGTCCTTGATGGAACGGGACTGGAGACCTACGGTGGCCTTGAAGTTTACGTTGGCACGTCCTTCGGAACCGCGTTTGGTGGTAATCAAGATAACACCGTTGGCGGCACGGGCGCCGTAAAGGGCCGATGCGGAAGCGTCCTTGAGGACGGTCATGTTCTCAATGTCGTTCGGGTTGATGGAAGACAGGGTTCCGTCGAACGGGATACCGTCCACAACATACAGCGGGGAGCTGGAGGCGTTGATGGAACCTGTACCACGAATCTGGATGGAAGCACCGTCACCAGGCTGACCGGAACCGGCCGTGGTGGTGATACCGGCAACCATACCTTCCAGGGCCTTTGATACGTTGGAAACGGTACGCTGGGTAATCTTTTCTGCCTTTACAGTGGCGGCGGAACCGGTAAAGGAAGACTTCTTGGCGGTACCATACGCAACGACGATGGTCTCATCCAGCGCTTCCGTGTCCGGATCCAGGGAGACATTGATGACACCCCGGCCATTGACCTGCTCCACTACGGTGACATAACCGATGGCGGAGAATTCCAGCGTGGCGTTGGCCGGTGCGTTGATTGTGAAAGCGCCTTGCACATCGGAGGCGGTACCATTGGTGGTACCTCTCACAATAACCGATGCAAAAGGAATACCTTCACCTGTCGCGGCATCCTTGATGGTACCCGTCACACGCATGTTCTGCGCGAACAAGGTAGCTGTCAAGAGCACAAGGATGGTGCTGAGGAACAGTTTCGCTTTTTTCATAAGCTAACAGATTTTAGTTAAACATAAATATTGATAATAGTACACTCTATGCAAAAACCACCCGCGCCGCTTTTTAATTTTAAACGGTCGATTAATTGTGGTGTGACCGCAAATATGACAATTTTATTTATTATTTCCAAAGACAAATATAACAAAAATAAACTGCAATTGATAACCCCAGAACAGGTTTTTCAGTAAAAAATATTTTAAAAACGATTTAGCGGGTTTTTATTTTTAATCAAATAATATTCAAACGCTTATATTTTTATACAAATAAAATTTTTTTAAAAAATCTGCATTTTACCCTTCATTGCCTTGGTTTTCAGGGGGCGGAAGCCCCGGATCGGCCGTTTCTCCGGCCTCTTTCAGGTACCGCGCCAGGGTGTTGGGATGAATCTGATAGCGGCGGGCGATTTCCGCAAGGGATTTCCCCTGCGCTCTCCAGGCGCGTACATGGGAAAGGTCTTTCAACACCCGTTCTTTTTTGGCGGACGCCCCCGGCGGCCGGCCCAGCCGCACGCCGGCTTGCCGTTTTGCCGCAAGCGCCTCGCGTGTGCGCTGGGAAATCAGGTTCCGCTCAATCTCTGCCGCGAGCGAGAAAGCGAAGGCAATGATTTTCGCATTCAGGTTGTCTGACAGCTGGAAGTTGTCCTTGATGGAATACAGGGAAATCCCCTTCTGGGAGCACAGGTTCAGGATACTCATCACCATCATCATGTTCCGGCCCAGACGGGAAAGCTCGGTGCAAACCAGGATGTCTCCCCGCTTCATCCGCTTCAGCGTCCGGCCCAGCACCCGCTTTTCGAAGCGCTGGGTGCCGGACACGCTCTCCGTTACCCACCGATCCACCGTGAGTCCGTGCGAGAGGCACCAATTTCGGATTTCATACTCCTGTCCCTCGTGAGACTGCTGCTGCGTGCTTACCCGGATATAAGCATAAACCATGGCTTCCTTTTCTTAAGAATTATAACTGATCCCCCTCAAATTTAAGACATTTTGATGACAACATTAATCGACCGTTTTATAGTGAGAATTCGGTCTTTGTGGCTTTAATAAGTAGTGTACTATTATCAATATTTATGTTTAACTAAAATCTGTTAGCTTATGAAAAAAGCGAAACTGTTCCTCAGCACCATCCTTGTGCTTCTGGCAGTGTCCCTCTCCGCACAGAACGTGACCGTGAGGGGTACCATCAAGGATGCGGCAACAGGTGAAGGTATTCCTTTTGCTTCGGTAGTTGTGAGAGGCACCACCACAGGTGCAGCCTCCGATGTGCAAGGCGCTTTCACAATCAACGCTCCGGCCAATGCTACGCTGGAATTCTCCGCCATCGGTTATGTCACCGTTACGGAGGCTGTCGGCGGCCGCACGAATATCAATGTCCTCCTGGAAGAGGACACCGAGGCACTGGAAGAGACCATCGTTGTAGCCTACGGCGTTCAGAAGAAGTCTTCCTTCACCGGTTCCGCCACCCAGCTCAGCGGTGAGAAACTCACCAAGATGCAGACTTCCAACGTGGCCAAGTCCCTGGAAGGTGCCGTGCCCGGTCTGATGACCGCCAGCTCCTCCGGTACTCCGGGTTCCGGTGCAAGCATCCAGATCCGTGGTTTCGGTTCCGTGAGCGCTTCCACCAGCCCGCTTATCGTCGTGGACGGTGTGCCGTATGAGGGTTCCCTGAACTCCATTCCCGCACAGGACATCGAGTCCATCACCGTTCTCAAGGACGCAGCCGCCAACTCCATGTACGGTGCCCGTGGTTCCAACGGTGTCATCATCATCACCACCAAACGCGGCCAGGCCGGCAAGGTGAACATCAACTTCGACGCCAAGGTGGGTGTGAACTCCCGCGCCGTTCCGTCCTACGACATCATCTCCGATCCCGGCGAGTACTATGAGATCGCTTGGGAAGCCATCCGCAACAACGTGTACTACACGGACGTGATGGATCTGGCACAGGCCGGCGACTACGCTTCCACCAACCTGCTCGGCGTGCTGGGCCCCTACAACATCTATAAGGGCGTGGCCGACAATGCCATCATCGATCCTGCTACCGGCAAGCTCAACGCCGCTGCCAAGGAGCTGAAGTGGAACGACCTGTGGAACCGCGACGTCTTCCGTCCGGGCATCCGCCAGGAGTACAACGTATCCGCTTCCGGCGGTTCCGAGCGCACCCAGGCCTACATGTCCGCCTCCTACCTGAGCGACGATGGTTACGTGCCGCAGTCCGGCTTCAACCGTATCGCCCTGCGTGCCAAGGTGGACCACAGCATCGGCAAGTACTTCAAGGCCGGCCTGAACATGGCCTATTCCAACACCAACCAGAAGACCTATGCAGGCTCTGAGGGCAACAACTACTCCAACATGTTCATGTGGAGCCAGGATATCGCCCCCATCTATCCCATCTACCTGTATGATGAGAACGGCGTCCTGCAGAAGAACGAAGCGGGCCAGACCCTGTACGACTGGGGTGAGACCGGACGTGCCTACGCCCCGTCCATGAACCCGCTGGGCCAGCTGCTCTCTTCCCAGATCAGCACCATCCGTGACAACATCTCCTCCCGCGGTTATGTGAATGTAAACATCCGCCCGGACCTGGTGTTCTCCGTGAACGCCGCATACGATGTGTTCAACACCAAGGGCAACGAGTACCAGACCCCGATTGGCGGTGACGCCAAGAACGTGGGCGGCCGCGGCGAGCAGACGATGTCCCGTTACACCGCACTCAACGCCAACCAGCTCCTCACCTGGACTCCCACCTTCGGCGACCACAGCCTCAATGTCCTCATCGGCCATGAGACCAAGAGCGACCAGAGCTACAGCCTGTACGGCCACATGACCAATTTCGTGAACAAGGACGTTCCCGACTTTGCCAATGCCACCGTCTATCAGGACCTGACCTCCTCTACCGCCGAGTACTTCCTGGAGGGCTTCTTCGGCCGCGCCGAGTACAACTACGCAGACCGTTACCTGCTCTCCGCCTCCTACCGTGTGGACGGATCGTCCCGCTTCGCTCCCGAGAAACGCTGGGGCAGCTTCTGGTCCGTGGGTGCTTCCTGGAACGCCAAGAACGAAGAGTTCCTGCGCAGCTCCAGCTGGGTGAACGCCCTGCGCTTCAAGGCCAGCTACGGTACCCAGGGTAACGATGCCATCGGCCTTAACCGCGTATATGAAAACCTTTACCGGATTGACCGCGTAGATGGTGAGGCCTCCCTCACCCAGACTCTCCGCAAGGCTCCCGACGTGACCTGGGAGAAGTCCAACAACTTCAACGTGGGTATCGAGGGTCGTCTGTGGGACCGCTTCAGCTTCGGCGTCGAGTACTTCATCAAGGAGACCAAGGACATGATCTACTATCGTCCGCTGCCTGTCTCCCAGGGTGCTCCTACCAGCCAGCTGGTCAACGACATGGACATGATGAACACCGGTATCGAGTTCGACCTGAGCCTGGATCTGATCAAGGGCCGCAACTTCTCCTGGAACGTTGCCCTGAACGGCACGCACTACAAGAACAAGATCACCAAGCTCCCCTCCGACTATCCCGAGGAAGGCAAGCAGATCGGTTCTTACTGGCGTGAACTGGGCGGTTCCCTGTACAACTACTATATGTACGAGTGGGCCGGTGTAGATCCCGAGACCGGACACGCCCTGTACAACAAGTATAAGGTGGACGAAGCAACCGGCAAGCCTACCGACGAGTTCGAGAAGACCGTCACCAGCACCTCCGAGGCCACCTACCGCAAGACCGGCAAGACCCCTATCCCCGACCTCTACGGCGGCTTCAGCACCACGCTCCACTTCTACGGCTTTGACTTCAGCGCCAACTTCGCCTACCAGCTCGGTGGTTGGACCAACGACTCTGTGTACCAGGGCCTGATGACCGCCGGCCGCGCCGGTAACAACTGGAGCCGTGACATCTTCAACCGCTGGACTCCGACCAACACCGGTTCCCAGATCCCCCGCGTGCAGATGAACGACCAGACTGCCAATGAGTCCTCTACCCGCTGGCTCACCAGCAGCTCTTACCTGAGCATCCGCAACGTGACCCTGGGTTACACCATCCCGAAGAACCTCACCGCCAAGGTGGGTCTGGAAGGCGTCCGCATCTACGTCACCGCCGACAACCTGTGGTACATCTCTGCCCGTCGCGGCATGGATGTCCGTAAGTCCTTCGACGGTTCTAACGGCAACACTTACTCCGCCCTTAGAACTATCTCCGGTGGTATTTCTCTCACATTCTAATTAATAGGAGATTCGCTTTATGAAAAAATATATCGCCATTTTTGCAGCATCCCTGCTGGCCCTTGTTTCTTGCGAAAAGCAGTTTGAGATCCAGGATTCCAGCCGGCTCACTGGCACGGAGGCAATCGCCATCGTGGAGCAGGATCCTTCTTTCCTCTCCTCCTATGTCAACGGCTTCTACGCCTGGATGATTGAATTCAACGGCGGTGGCGGAAGCCACCAGGACTTCGGCCATCTTGCCGTGGTCTTTACAACCGACCTGATGTGCCAGGATATCGCTATCTGCGGCACCTGGAACTGGGGTACCTATGACATCAACCACGACTACGGCCTGTATACCTACCGCCGTCCCTATCAGTTCTGGAACTTCTACTACACCCTGATCAAGAAGTGTAACGAGGTGATCGACTTCTTCGGCGAAGAAGATCCCACCGACGCCACCCTTCGTGGCTACCTGGGCCAGGCCTATGCCCTGCGTGCCTTCAGCTACACCTACCTGATCCAGTTGTTCCAGGATCCCGTGACCGGTACCACCCCCAGCGCCACGCTTCGTACCGACGCCCCTGCCGTACCGCTGATTTTCGCATCCCGCGACGGCAAGAGCGTGGAAGAGGCCGACGAATTGAGTGGACGTAACACCATCCAGATTGTGATGGACCAGATTGAATCAGACCTTGCCGACGCTCTTCCGCTGCTTGATGGTTACAACCGCGCTTCCAAGAACGAAGTGAACTACCAGGTAGCCCAGGGTATTGCCGCCCGTTACTATCTGCTCACCCAGCAGTGGGACAAGGCCGCCGCAGCCGCCCAGGCCGCCCAGGAAGGCTTCGACCTTATGGACCAGGCCCGTCTCAAGGCCGGCTTCATGGATGTGGATGACAAGGAAATGATGTGGGGCTTCAACGAGACCACTGAAACCATGACTTCCTACGCTTCCTTCTTCTCCCACATGAGCAACGACAGCGCCGGTTACGGCGGTATCGGCCAGAGCGTGCACTGCATCGACCGCAGCCTGTACGACCAGATCCCTGACACCGACTACCGCAAGGGCCTGTTCAACGGTCCCGAAGGCGATGCCTCTGCCAAGCAGACCGGTGGCAAGCTTCCTTACGCTTCCCGCAAGTTCGGGTACATGGCCAGCTGGCTGCAGGACTACATCTACATGCGTAACGCCGAGATGATCCTCATCCAGGCCGAGGCCGAAGCCCGTCAGGGCCAGAACAGCGCCGCTGCCGCCACCCTTGGCAAACTCATGGCCAAGCGCAATCCTTCCTGGGCTTCCGCCAGCGTGTCCGTGGACGACGTGCTGCTGCAGCGCCGCATTGAGCTCTGGGGCGAAGGCTTCGAGTACTTCGACCTGCGCCGCAACGGCCTGGGTGTGAACCGCAAGTACGAGGGCTCCAACCACCTGGCCCAGGGCCAGTACGCCTTCCCGGCCCATGGCAAGAGCTGGAACTTCCAGATCCCGCGTCAGGAGCTCCAGAACAATGCCCATATCTCTGAAAGTGAGAACAATGACTGGATCACCGGTACCGAAGAGTAAACTTTAAAACAGAAGCGATATGAAAAAATATATCCAATATCTTTCAGTTGCAGCCGTGGCCGTGCTGTTTGCATCCTGCAATAAGCTCACGCCCAGCAAGGCGGAGGTGGAAGCCGGGTTCGCAAAGCCCGATGCCCTTCCCACGCTGACCATCGGCTCTGCCGAGTGTGACGCCGTCAACGGCATCGTGAACGTGGCTGTGACCGTGAGCGGCCTCCCGGCCGACAAGGAGAACCTCTCCCTGGGTATCCTGACCAGCCTCACCGAGGACTTCGGCTCCAGCAAGTTCATCAAGGTGGAGAACCCCACCGAGGGCAACGTGACCATGCAGGGTGCCGTAACGGCCAACCAGACCTACTATGTCAAGGCCGTGGCCGCTTCCCCTAAGGGCGGCGCCTCCTATTCCGACGTGATCACCGTGAATGTTCCCGACATTCCGCTGTGGGCCAAGGCTCCCGGCACCTATGTGGGAACGGTGGTCTCCGAAGCCTATGGTGACGAATACAGCAACACGATTTATGTCATCGCCGACCCTGACGATCCCCAGCACACCGTGTACATCGCCGGCGTAGAGCCTTACTACGCTGATGATTATCCCGGAAAGGACCTTGACCTGAACTTCGTCAAGGCCACCGTGGACGAGGAAAGCGGCTGCCTGGTCGTAGCCCTGGGTGAAGACATGCACCTTGGCGGACGTGCGATGGCCGGTCTGAATGCTGCCAGCATGAACGACGCCACCAACTACGCTCCCGTCACCTTCAAGATGACCGCCAGCGGCGACCTGTTCCGTGCCGAAGCCTTCCGCACCATCAAATCCGATGGCAGCGCCGAGGACAGCTACGCGGGCAACACCACCTACAAGCGTAAGTAATTACTATCCTGTCTATAAGCGGCGGCAGCAATGTCGCCGCTTTTTCCTGTTTTAAGCTATGAGACCTGTTATCCTGTCCCTTCTGATCTTCCTGTCGTGCTGTATCCGGTCGTATGGCGCTCCGGTTCCGTTGGAGCGTGCCAAGGCGCGTGCCCTGCAGTTCATGGAAGAGGTGGCTCCGGGCCGCCGGATGCAGCTGCAATGGCAGCATGCCCAGACCAAGGCCGGTCCCACGGAGCCGGAGTATTACATTTTCACGGACTCCCGCGGGGGCTTTGTGATCGCCGGCGGCGACGATGCCGTCCCGGCCGTCCTGGGTTATTCCACCACGTCCTCCCTCCGCACGGAGGGGATGCCGGAGAACCTGCGCGGATGGCTGGACATGTGGTCGGACATCGTGTCGGAGGCCCGCAGGCGCGGCGCCTCTCCCGCCTCCTCGCCTGCGCGGTCCGAGGAGGGGGACAAGATAGAGTTGGAGACGGCCCTGTGGGACCAGAGCGACCCGTACAACCGCTACTGCATCGAGATGGACGGGAAGCGGGCCGTGACGGGCTGTGTGGCCACGGCCCTGGCCATCGCGATGCGCTATCACCGCTGGCCAGCGTCGGGATCGGGCACGCTGCCCTCCTACGTGTTCGCCGACGAGGACTCCGGCAAGCCCTACACGGTGGAGTCCGTGACGCTGGGCCGCCCCTACGCCTGGGACCAGATGCCCCTGACCCGCTACGACGGCACCTGGAACGACACCCAGAAGGACGAGATAGCCTACCTGATGCGGGACCTGGGCGTGATGGTCCAGGCCAGCTATTCCCCTGCGGGGACGGGCGCCTTCATGGAGGATGTGACCGACGGCATGGTCCGTTACATGGGCTATGACGGGACGCTGTTCCTGGACAGCAAGGCGATGTACGGCGACGTGAAGGACTGGGTGGAAGTGCTCAAGGACAACATCCGGGAGGTGGGTCCTGTGGTGTATGCCGCCGTCAGCGAGGGGGACAACCCTACCGGCCACGCCTTCATCCTGGACGGCTATGACGAGTACGACAACCTGCACATCAACTGGGGCTGGAGCGGCAATGGTAACGGCTACTTCGTGATGCCGTCCTTCAACGAGTACACCAGGGGGCATCAGGCCCTGCTGGGCATGAAAAAGGATGCGGGCGGCGTGGCCCCGGAGGACCTTCGGCTCTACAACGTGGGGCTGAGTGCCTCCCAGAGCACCTTCTCCGAGGGGACGAGCTTCACGATGTCCTGCCGGTCGGTGGCCAACTACAGCTCCGCTGCGTTCTCCGGCGAGGTGGCGTTCGCCAAGTTCAGCCTGGACGGGACCATGGACGAGCTCCTGAGCGATCCCGTTCCCCTGGACCTGGAGTCGCTCCGGGTGAGCACTGTCGCGGACATCCCCTGCGTGGTCGGGACCCCCGTGAAGGTGGGCGACGTGGCGCGTCTGGTGTACCGCTCGGAGAAGACACCCGGGTGGACCCCGGTCCGCTACAACCATGAGGCCATGGTCGTGGGGTACATCCCCATCGGCGACCAGGTGTTCCTGGAAGATATCGTCTCCGTCTCGTACGACGTGTCCACCGGCCTTGTGACGGTCTCGTTCTCGGATACGGGCGGATGTGAGCTCCGCCTGGACGGCAAGGCCGTCACGGAAGGGGTTACGGATGACGGCGCCACGGTGACCATCGACGCCAACCGGCTCCCGCCGGCCGCCTATACCCTCCATCTGGTGCGCGGGCAGCAGGAGAAAGACATCACCCTCAAGTTCGGTCTTAAGAAATAGGAGGAGAGAGCCATGAAGAAAGTACTTTATATCCTGATGGTTGCAACGGCCATCGCCGCCTGCAAGAAACAGCCTTCCCTGGAGTTGGACAAGACTTCGGTCTCTTTCACCACGGCGGGGAGCACGGCGCAGGTGAACGTATCGGCCAACTATCCCTGGACGGCCACCGCGTCGGAGTCCTGGATCAAGGTGAAATACACCGAGGGTGACGCGGTGCTCTCCATCACGGTGAGCGCCAACAACGGCACGGACCCCCGCCAGGGCACGGTGACCGTGGCCAGCGAAGACCTCCTGAAGACCATCACCGTCACGCAGGACCAGCGGAACGCGATCGAGCTGGACTCGGCCGGCCGTATCACGGTGGAAGCCGACGAGCAGCAGCTGGATATCCGGCTCAAGAGCAATATCGGCATCAGTGCGACGGTGCTGGAAGGCGGAGACTGGGTGTCTGTCGTGTCCACCAAGGCCATGACGCCCCACACGGTGACCCTGTCCATCAAGGCCAATCCGGCCCGTACCATGCGGCGGGCGCTGGTGAGCTTCGCCGACGCGACGGGCGCCGTGTCGCAGCAGGTGATGATCGACCAGAACGGCCACCCGCAGGTGGTGCTGGTGGACTTCGAAGGGGTCGCCTCCTTCCGGGTCCCGGCGCTGGAGGGCATCCAGGGCGCCGCCCTCTCCGGAACCGTGTTCTGGGACAATGCCAGCGAGGGTGTGGCCTATGAGAAGTCCCTTTCCAAGGACTACGACGGTGCGGCGGGAACCCTCCGCATCGAGGCGCAGAACGCCAGCGTCGTCTCCTTCGCCAATGTCCGCGGCATTAACACCATCGACATCCTGGAGTTCTGAGCATACATATATATATGAAAGATGAACGGTCCGTGCTTCCCAGCAAGGACCGTTCGCAATTCTAACCTAAAACTTAACCTATGAAAAAACTATTCGCTTTTTCTATAGCGAATTCTGTGCCAAAGCGAAACTATTCGGAAGTTTTTTCAGGATTTTTGTTCATTTCTTTGTCCGGACGGATAGAAAGGATGAAAACCGGAGGGGTGGGCCGGTCGTAGCGGTCTGTTTCTGACTCGGCAATCCGGTCTATCACATTGAACCCGGCCACGGTTTCTCCGAACACGGTGTACTCCCCGTCCAGGTGGATGCAGGCATCCGGATTCTGGACCAGGTAGAACTGCGAGCCGGAAGACTCCTTGAACGGGTTGGCCATGTCTCCCCGCCGGGCTGCAGCCAGCGCACCCCTTTTATGCCGATGCAGGGGAGCGCCTGATTCGTCCCGCATCTCTGCCGGGAGGTTGTATCCGGGACCGCCCTGGCCCCAGGAGTCCAGGTCTGCGTCGTTGCGGGAGTTGGGGTCTCCGCCCTGGATCATGAAGTCTTTGATGACGCGGTGGAACTTGACCTGGTCGTAGAAGCCGCCGACTGCCAGTTTGGCAAAATTGTCCCGGTGCCGGGGCGTATCTTTGTACAGGCGCACCTTGATGGTGCCCATGCTGGTGACAATGTCGAATACGGGCTCTTCCGGAAGGGCCTCTACCACCTTTTGGGCGGCCAGGGTATCTGCGATAGCGGGCTCTGCGGCGTCCTGCTCCGGCTGTGCGGCGGCGCCGCCGTTCCCCGAGCGGTTTTTGCATCCTGTGAAAATGAGGGCCAGCGCTGTGGCCATGCACATAAACTTCTTCATCGTTGTTCTGCTGTTTTTCTGCAAACCTTAGATTTGCAGCGTAGTTCTCTGCACCAAGGCATGTGCAGACAAA
>CAMHST010000022.1 GCA_946187865.1 uncultured Bacteroidales bacterium | reverse complement strand
AGGGGCAGACGGCCGATGAAATCTGCAGCGTACTGGGTTACGGAGCCGGAGAGGTGGATGCCGTCAACGAATACTGCCAGGCCATGCTGCAGCAGCTTCCCGATATGGACAAGAAAACCAAGTTGGCCATTGCCAATGCTATAGTCGTAAACCAAAAGTATCAATTGCTGGACAGCTACAAGTCGACTGTAGGAAAATACTATGATGCAGAAGTGGCCAATATGGATTTCGACGATAATGCCGGCACTACAAAAAAAATCAACAAGTGGTGTTCCGACAAAACAAACGGCCTGGTTCCCGAAATCATCAAGAACGTAAATCCCTATATGTTTGCATACTTGATGAACGCGATGTATTTCAAAAGTGAGTGGAAACAGAAATTCCCCAAGGGAAACACTTCCAGTGAGACTTTTACGGCTGAGAACGGGGCAAAGACCAGCGTACAGATGATGAAGATAGAAAAGAGTTTCCTTTATCAAGACAATGATGTTATGCGCGTTGTCCGCCTTCCTTACGGTAATGGCGTCTATTCTATGATGGTTATTCTTCCTGCCGAGGGCAGGACAATTGCCGATGTGACGAGTTATTTGAATGGCAAGGAATGGGATGCCTTTATTTCCAACCAGGTCTCTTGCGACGTTGATCTATGGCTGCCAAAATTTGAGACCAAATTCCACATCGACCTAAATGACATTCTCTCTGCGATGGGTATGCCATCTGCCTTCGACGCCATCAAGGCTAACTTCAAGGCAATGTCTGGTAGCGCCCTATGTCTTAGTTTTGTCCAGCAGGATGCCGTCATCAAGGTCGATGAGGAAGGAACCGAGGCAGCAGTTGTCTCCAGTGCAGGAATGCTCGCCACATCGGCCGGTCCAGGGGACCATATCGTCTTCCATGCCGACCATCCTTTCCTCTACCTTATCACCGAATCCAGTACGGGAGCCGTTCTCTTTGCTGGTAAATACAGCGGGAAATGAAACGAATCATCATCATCGTTCTTACAATGTTGGCGGGAATTCCAGCTTGGTCACAGACCCAACCCTCGCAAAAAAGGCTGGAGAATCATATTATGATCGGAGCCGGTCTCTTCGGAGAGACCGGCAACCGTGCTAGTAATGTCTTTCCTGGAGCCGTATTGAGATTATCCTATGGACTTGATGTAAAACTGGGTGACAAATGGTCCCTGATGCCTGGAGCAGGCATTCGTGCCCAACTTGGAGAGGTTAATCATATCGGTTGGGTCGGCGGAGACCCGGAGGGGATGTCCATGGCTGATTTGTTCTGCCAGGCACGTTACCACTTGATTTCTGAAGAGACAAAGATGGTTATCGGCCTTGGGCCTCAGTTCTCATATATGGTTTCACCTGATACATACTACATCGATGCCGATCCGAATGATCCAAGGAACGGAAAGGAGAAGTTCAAACGATGGGATATCGGCCTACAGCCAAGCATTGTCTTCCAAAGCGGGAAGCATTGGCAGTGGGGATTTGAAGCCAGTGTCGGCCTCCGGAACATGTTGCGTCAGTACCCAGAATACAGCGTAAGCGGCAGCGTCCATCTCCATAACATCATGTTCATCTGCGGCTGGCGACTCTAAGACAAATCTTGTCCACTACTGTCCACCGTTTTGAGCAGTTCCACGAATTTCTCCCGGATGTCTCCGAGGATTCCGCGCCAGTCCTTGAGCGTTCCGTCAAGGTTGTCGGAGACCGCCTTCAGGCAGTAGAACGGAAGGCCTCTCTCCTTGCAGAAGAGGGCGGCGGCATAGGCCTCCATGTCAAAGAGGTCGTATTGCGCGGAGAGGGCCTTCACCTGCTCCGGGGGGAAGGTCTGTGTGCTCATGAAGTAGTCGCCGGAGAACACCGTAGCTCCCTCCACAGGAAGGTCTATGCGGTCATAGATGAGCTCGCTGCCTCCGTTGACAAAACTCCCCACGTTCACGATCTCTCCTATCGGATACTTGGCCGATCCGGCACTTCCGATGTTGAGGATGATGGGCTTCACGTCATGCTGCCGCGACTCATACCATTTCACTAGGGCACTGTACATACGTATCTTTCCCATGCCGGTATAGACGACGGGAAAACGGACGTCGGACTCGGAGATCTCGTCACTGTCCGCAACGAAAAGGATAATGTCTCTCCCGCGGAGGGAGTCAAGGGTCTTGTTCTCTATCATCATATTCAAGATATAACGCAAAGATAATCCTTTTTGGCTTTACGCATAGAACATACACACAAATCGAGTCGTTTGAGTCCGTTTTTTTTTCACATGCGCAGCACTTTGGCTCAAGGTGGGCCTATCTTTGTGGGCACAAAACCCATTGAGCCATGTTCGAGATTATCCTTTCTGTCAGCCTGTATGTCGGTGCCGTCGTCCTTCTGGTGAAAGCAGCTTTCGATTACTGCGAGAACTGCCCGGAATGACATCGGCCCGAATGTCTGCACACCGTGTTGTGTCTGTTTTGTGCAACTATCTGTGATGCAGGACTATTTCAATCTTCCGCCCGCAGATAACCTTGCCTGACCAGGTCCTCCCTGGACTGGACGGGATTGGTGTAGCCGTCGGCTATCACGAACAGGTTGTCGGCCACGGAAGAGATGGCGTCGTAGTTGTGGTCGGTGACGATGATGCCGTGGTCTTTGCTACGCTCCCGGATAAGCGCTTTGACTTCGTCGATGTTCACGGGATCCACCTGCGTAAACGGCTCGTCCAGAATGTAAAAGGGGGCGTCGCTCAGCAAAACCAGATACAGTTCGGCCAGGCGGGCTTCGCCGCCGGAAAGCTCATAGATGGGCGAGTCGTGGTGGCGGGAGAACTTGGGTGAGCGGTTCACGAAGTTCCAGTAGTTCACGCCATAGAGATCAAAGGCCCGCCTCAGTTTCATCCCTTCCGGAATCAGTCGGCCTTGGGGCAGGTATTTGATGAACCGGCCGATCAATCTCCGGTCTACCGGCATCCCGTCCATGCTTACCATCACATTCTCTACCCGCAGGCCGCCCATCAGCGCCCGGAACATGCAGGATTTGCCGGCGCCGTTTCGGCCCAGGAGGCCGGTGACCATGCCCGTCTCGGAGGTGATATAACCGCCGCTCAGGACCGTCTTCTGGCCGAATCGGACCACCACGCTGTCCACGATGAGTGAGTGCTTATCCATAGATCAGATGCATGATGGTCATGAGGATAGCTAGGGCCAGGAAATCGGCCAGGATAACGCTGAAGAGCAATTTCCTGCGGGATAGCCCCAGGTTGACATAAAAGAAAATGGCGTCCCGGTCCCTGAACTGGTTCATCAGATACACGGCGATGGCGGTAACCACAGCCTTGATGATGAAGGAATCCACCATGTAGGTATAGGAAAAACCGCCTGCCTGAAATCCGGCGCATACCACATTATACACCGCGCCAATCAGGAACAAAGCTTTTCCAAAGCGCAGAGTGAGTGATATGCGGTCCCGGAGGGTCATGGTGCAGTTCAGTGCGTATATCCGTCAGGCAGAGACGGTTCAATTATTATGCCGCCAGGCTTAGAAAAAGGACCGGCGAAGCGGATTCGGTAAAAAATGCGTATCTTCGCAGTATGGATCACCTGCCGGTTTCCGACATACCCATGCTGGTGTCGAGCATCAATTTCCTCCTGCGGGACGAGGAGTTCGACAACCTGGACCAGATTTGCTATTGCTATGGCATCGAGCGGGAAGAGATGGACCGTCTTCTCGCCAGCGGGGGATATGCCTACCAGGAAGAATTAAACTGCGTGAAATAAAGTGAAATCTAATATCTTCAAGATGACAAGCTCGAGAAAAAAGATTATCGGTATCGTTTGCGCCGCCCTTGCCGCAGTCCTGCTGGGCGGGTGCATCTACCTCAATACCCTTATGCCGATTATCACCGGCTATGCGGCAAAGAACCTTGCCTCGGCGGTGTTCGTGTCGGGCCGGAACCAGGCCGACGTAGAGGCGCTGGACCTGAACTTCTCGTTTATCAAGTTCAACAAAAACAAGGTGGACTTTGAGAAGAAGACCGTTACCAGCCGTTTCCTCTGGGCCAAGGCGACCGCCGTTTACCGGGAAGGATACGGCGTTACGCTCCTCCGCGGAAAGGATAAGGAGGCTTTCCTCGAAGCCGCGTATCCGCTGCCCCGGGACCACTACCAGGACTATCTGGAGCCTGGAGACTCGGTCATCCGGGCCCGTCTGGAGCCCATCGCCGAAGCCCTCGTGGACCGGCGAAGCTATAACGGGCATCCTTTCGCCTTCGTCGTCCTGCATGAGGGGAAAGTCGTTGCCGAGCGCTACGACAGCGGCATCACGGCGCAGACGCAGCTCCTGAGCTGGAGCATGGCCAAGAGCTTCACGAACGCCCTTGTGGGCATCATGGTCGGGGATTCGCTTATAAACATCCATGCGCCCATGGCCATCCCGCAGTGGCAGGAAGACGGCCGGAAGAAGATCACCCTCAACGACCTTATGCAGATGCAGAGCGGCCTCCGCTGGAATGAGAATTACGGAAACCGCTCGGACGTGAACCTCATGCTTCACCGGGAGACCGACATGGGCCTTTACGCCCTCTCCATGCCGCTGGAAAATGAGCCGGGTACGTACTGGTACTACTCCAGCGGCAGTACCAATCTGGTCATGCGGTATCTGCGCGGGAAATTCCCCTCGGACAAAGCTTTCCTCTCCTACATACGGGAACGCCTTTTTGCGCCCCTCGCGATAGCCAATCCCCATTTTGAACCGGATATGAGCGGAACGCCCGTGGGGTCTTCCTACCTCTATGTGACCGCCCGCGATTATGCCCGGTTCGGCCAGATGTATCTGGACGACGGATGCATAGCAGGGGAGCGCATCCTTCCGGAGGGATGGGTGGATTACACGGTCACTCCCGCTTCGGCGAGCGAGGGCAAGTACGGTTCGTATTTCTGGCTCAACCGTTGCCGCGAGTGCCCCGACGTCCCTGAAGACATGTACTCCTGCCGGGGGCACGACGGCCAGGAAATCTATATCGTCCCGTCCAAAAAACTTGTGGTTGTCATCCTGGGCTATTCCCCCAAGCCGGACCGTGTGATAGACTTCAACGCTGTGCTTAAGGATATTATCGAGAGGCTGTAGCGGTTACTCCTTGTGCTTTGTGTCTATGCAGATGGTAACCGGGCCGTCGTTCACGAGGGCCACTTGCATGTCTGCGCCAAATTCTCCGGTGCCCACGGGACGGCCGATAGCCGCCGACAGTGCCGCGCAGAACTGTTCGTAGAGCGGGACAGCCCGTTCATGACCGGCCGCTCCAATATAGGACGGACGGTTTCCCTTCTTTGTGCTTGCCATCAAGGTGAACTGGCTCACTACCAGTGCATTCCCGCCCACGTCCACGATGCTTCGGTTCATCACGCCGGCCTCGTCGGGGAAGATCCTTAGCCCGGCCGTCTTCTTGACAAGCCAGTCTATGTCTTCCTGGCCGTCCTCGTGGCCGACTCCCAGAAGAATGAGAAGGCCCGTTCCGATGGCGGACTTGACGGTTCCGCCAATGCTTACGGATGCCGATGAAACCCTTTGAATGACAGCGCGCATGCTTCTTATGGGAGGTTGTCAGTGAATTTCTTTGCCGAACGGGAAGATGGATCCCAACGCCATCTTAAAGTGCTGCAGCCCCCAAGGAATGCCTACGATTGTGATGCAGAATATCAGGCCGAACACCAGATGGAGAAAGGCGATCTCCCACCATCCGAAAATGATCCAGATGAGGTTCATCACCACTGATACGCAGCCCGGCTCGTTGGGGCCGTCCACCAGCTCGTGCCCGAAGGGCCAGAGGGCATAGGTGCCCAGTTTGAACAATTGAAGGCCAAAGGGGATGCCGATAATGGTGATGCACATCATCAGGCCGACGATGTAGTATATCATGGCGATGACGATACCGCCGAAGATGAGCCAGAGAAGGTTGCCGAGCGTTTTCATGATTCGTGCACGAGTGTGTTTTCTGCAAATGTACGAAATCTTTCCTACATCTGTACATGTGCCGGCCGCAGTTTGCCCGTCTGGGCGGAAATGCTTATCTTTGCACCCCCTCTGAAGGAGACGCCGGGTATTGCTGCAGCCCTCGTGAGGACAACATTAAGCGTATGAATTGGATCATCCTGATTGTTGCCGGGCTGTGCGAGTGCGGCTTCACGTTCTGCCTGGGCAAGGCGAAAATGGCGGCGGGCTGGGACGCAGCCCTCTGGTACGCCGGATTCGTGATTGTGTCGGCCCTGAGCATGATTCTTCTGGCCAAAGCCACCAAGACCATCCCCATCGGCACGGCCTATCCCGTCTGGACCGGAATAGGGGCTGTGGGGACGGTCCTCATCGGCATCCTGGTTTTTAAGGAACCGGCCACTTTCTGGCGCATGTTCTTTATCGTAACCCTGATCGCCTCCGTTGTGGGCCTGAAGATGGTCTAGCTGCCGTTACTTGGAGCTGGTTTTCAGGGATTTGATAGATTTTGCCAGGTTGATCATGTGGTCGGCGATACGCTCGGTGTTGGAGGAAAGCTCCAGGTACTGGGCGCCCGCCGTAGGGGTGCAGATTCCCTTTTCCATCCGGGCGATATGCCCTTCTTCCATCCGGCGGGTATAGTCGTCGATCTCTTCCTCGACGATATTCGCCTGATCAAGGGCCTGGCGGTCCTCGTCCCTATAAGCAGTTAAGGCGTAGCCAAAGAGCCGGTGCAGCAGGGCCTTCATCTGGCTGATCTCGTATTTGGCGTCGTCGGAGAACTGCTGGCCGGAGTCGGAAAGGGCCGTGGCATACTCCACGATATTCTCTGCGTAGTCGCCGACCCGTTCCAGGTCCCGGATGTTCCGGTAGGTGGTGGACAGATAGGCCTTATCCTTCTCGCCCAGTCCTCTTTTCCCGCTGAGGCGGACGACGAAGGCCACCAGCTCGCGGTTGATGAAATTGAGCTGCTGCTCGTCACGCTCGAAAACAGCCTTCTGGGAGAAATCCAGCTGAACGGCCATCTCCAGGGAGCGGTCTACGTTCTCCAGGGCGATATCGGCCATCCTCAGGATCTCGCGCTTAACCTGCGAAACGGCCACAGGAGGGGTCCGGAGCATGTTTTCATCGACATAACGCAGCGAGAATTCTGCCGACGGCCCCACGGGCTTTTCCGGAATCAGCCGCTGCACAAGCGAGACCATGGAGCCGGTCAGGGGCAGCATGAGGGCAACGGTCACCGTATTGAAGAACGTGTGGAACATGGCCAGCTGAACCTGCGGGGCAGACGGGAAGAGTTTCTCGAACAAACTGCCGTAAGAGATGTCGAACAGGCCGATTCCCCAGGACGCTAGCATGAAGATCGCCACACCGGAGCAGTTGAACAGCAGATGGATCAGGGCTGTCCGCTTGGCATTGGTTCCGCTGGTCAGGCCGGCGATGAGGGCGACGACGCAGGAACCGATGTTGGAACCCATCGTCAGGAAAATGCCCTGGTCTATGCCGATCAGGCCCGTCACCACCATGGCAAGGGCGATGGAAGTCATCACCGACGAACTTTGGATGATGGCGGTGAACAGGGTGCCCAGCAGAACCAGCAGCAGCGGGTTGCCGATTCCTGCGAGGAACGTCTTCACGCCATCCAGTGCGGCGAACGACTCCATGGACCCGCTCATCAGTTCCAGACCCACGAACAGCAGGCCGAATCCGGCCAGGATGCCGCCCAGCGTCTTGAAGCTGTTCTTTTTGGCGAAAATGCTCAGGAAAGCGCCCAGTCCGGCGAAGGCCGAGAAAATCACGCTGGTAGAGACGGAATTGCCGCCGAACATACCCAGCGCCACGATCTGCGCCGTAACGGTGGTACCGATATTGGCGCCATAGATGATGGTCGCCGCCTGTGCGAGGGAAATGATTCCGGCGTTGACAAAGCCGATGGTCATGACCGTGGTGGCGCCGGAACTTTGGATGGCTGCCGTACCCAGGGCGCCGATGCCCACGCCCAGCAGTTTGCTGTCGGAGGCTTTAGAAAAGAGTTTTTTCAGTTTTTCAGAGCTCGCCGCCTCCAGGTTCGAGCTCATCATCTGACATGCGATCAGGAATACACCGATTCCTGCCAGTAGCGTCAGTATTGACGAAATGATTGCTGTTATGTCCATATGGATGGGTTTTAAAAGATGACTTGGGATTCTTCGGAAAAAAAGAATCCCAACTTACAGCCGCAGCGTGCAAGTTCGGAGCCATTGCCTTTTAAAACAGTAGGGGACGGGGATGTGCTGTCCGGATGGGAATAATCCGGGGTAGAATTTCCCGAAAATGGGTTCTGAAGATGTGCAGGGCTGTTTTTCCTGTGTTTGGCTGGTGCGGATTACGGCCTCCTCTTCCACGCCATCCACCTGTTCCCAGCAGACATCCTGTCCGGAGCTGCAGTTCACGAAGGGAACATTTTCCGGCAGCCATGTCAGAAGCAGGGAAAGGAACAGGATCAGGATCTTCATCGGCCGGTTTGGTACATTTTCAAATTCCACTGCAAATATAGCTATTATTTGTGGAATTCCGGCAGGGAATCATCTTTTGGATGGCGGCGTTCGTAGGCCAGCATGCGGGCGTCTTCGGCCTTGGCGCGGGCTTCGTCGTATTGCCGGTCCCACTCGCGGTAGTACTCCAGTTTGGGGTCTTCGAACAGGGACATCTGGATGGCCGACTCGTGCGTGAGTTTGCTCACTCCAAGGCCGACTTGGCGGATGGGGGACTTTCCGTCCCAGATTTCGGCGAGCATGCGGCGGGCTTCGTTCAGGATGACGGCGGTGATGTCCGTGGGGCGGGTGAGGGAGGTCTGTTTCTGCTGTACCGTGAAGTCCTTGTGCTTGATGAACATGGACACGGTGGAGGCGCGGAAGTTGTCCCGGCGGATGCGGTGCGCCACGATGCAGGCCACATGGAACAGCGCCCGGTCAAGATCCTTGGGGTCTGTGTAGTCCTTGGAAAAGGTGCGCTCGGCGCTGTAGCTTTTGGCTTCGGCCACCTCCGTCTCTACCGGGGAGTTGTCCCGGCCGTTGGCGTTTTCGTGCAGTTGGATGGCGAATTTTCGGCCTACAAGGCGCGTCAGCGAGCCCATCCCCAGCTGCGCCAGCTGGCCGATGGTGTGGATTCCGTAGGCCGTCAGGCGTTCTTCCGTCTTTTTCCCCACCCACAGGAGGTCCCGCACGCCCAGGGGCCACATCTTTTCCTGCACCTCTTCTTCCCAGAGGGTGTGGACCTTATCCGGTTTCTCGAAGTCGGAGGCCATCTTGGCCAGCAGCTTGTTGGCGCCGATCCCTACATTTACCGTGAAGCCCAGGGTGTCCCGCACCTGGTTTTTCAGCCGGGTGGCCACCTCCACCGCGTTGTCCCGCTTGCAGCGGAAGCTCATGTCTATAAAGCACTCATCAATACTGAATTGCTGCAGGACGGGGGAGTAGCTTCGGCAAATGGCAATGAACCCTTCCGAGCACTGCTTGTACCACATCCAGTCTCCGCCGACGATTACCAGTGAGGGGCAGGTGCGGAGGGCCATCGACACCGGCTGTGCCGTCTTGATGCCCAGCTTCTTGGCCGGGATGGATGCGGCCGTGATGATGCTTCGTCGGTCGGACGGGTCTCCGGACACCACCGAAGGAACCAGCCGGATGTCCGGCTTCCCTTCGCCCAGCATTTTTACCGCCGTCCAGGAGAGGAAGGCGGAGTTCACATCGATATGAAAGATAATGCGTTGCAAAGGGATGCATCGGCTATTCCGCCAGCGCTTTGCCAGACAGGAACAGCCTCCGCTGCAGACTTGTAGGAGTGGATTTGGTCACTGCGGAGCCGGTGGATACGGGTGTCTGGGTGCCGTCGATATTAAAGCTCAGGGTGGCGCCGTCCTGCCGCACATCCATGGTGACGCGGGCGCCCATCACCAGCGGGAGGTTCACGTCGTCGTGGCCGCCCGGGAACCCGCACAGGACGGGAATGCCGAACTGCGCGAAGTAGGGCCGAAGCATGGCTTCTACGCTCTGGTAATCCAGTTCCTTCCCGCAGTCGGTGAATTCGCCCAGGATAACGCCTTTGCACCTGGCCAGGACGCCGGTTTTCAGGAGCATGTTCACCTGGCGGTCGATATTGTGCATGGATTCCTCCACTTCTTCGATGAACAGGATGATGTCGTCGTAGGCGGTGGCGTCTGCGCTGCTCCCAACCACGGGCGCGAATGTCATGAGATTGCCGCCCACCAGGGTGCCGCTGGCACTGCCCGTGATGTTCTGCGGATGGGCGGGGAGCTCATAGCGCGGGACCTGTCCTTTCAGGAGGTCTCGCACCAGGGTGCTGCTGATGTCTGTGCCGCCGGCGGCGAGGAACGAGCTCATCGTCCCCTGGATGCTCATTACACCGGCGCAGGAAAGCATTTCGTGGAGTGTGGTGATGTCGCTGAAACCTACCAGCCATTTGGGATTCCGGGAAAACTCCGTCAGGGAGATCTGGTCCACAAGCTGGATGGTCCCGTAACCGCCCCGGTTGCAGATGATGGCCTTGATTTCGGGGTCGCGGAAGGCCCAGAGGATGTCGGAGATGCGTTCCTGTACCGTCCCGGCATATTTTCCGGCCTCGATCTTGCCCACGTTCGGGCCGATAACCGGCTCGAAGCCCCAGCCCCGGAGCACATCGGCCGTCTTGGTCACGTTCTCCATCGGCGTAAAGTATGACGGGGAGATGAGGGCGACCTTGTCTCCGGCTTTCAAGAATGCCGGCTGTTGGCAGTTAAGCGTATGGGCGGGTTGAACAGGCTGGTCTTTGGTGCAGGATAGCAGTGCCGGAATCAGGAGAAGGGCGGCAACCGCAGCTTTTATGGTCTTAATCATCGCGTATGTTTTGGGGTTGCAAAGCTACGAAGAATCTGCCTAAATCGCAACGGGGAGGGGCCGTAGGGTGCACGTGGAAGTGTGTCCTAATCGGCTTGACTCCCCTGTAGGGTGCACCTGGAAGTGCACCCTAGTGAGGTTGGCGTGAAATGGAGCAAAGTAGGTGAGTAGATGCTAGGCACATTAATCAGAAGATCTGGGGCATGTCTGTTTAAACTACCGGCCTTCGGCAGGGACTTGCCAGGCAATTTAATCTTAGAATGCACAAGCCGAAGAGAGAGATTCAGCCGGGCAATGAACCTCTATATTGCACGCGCTGGTGTCCTCATGTGACTGCGGCACATAAGCGTCTGACAGTCAATAGATTCCGTGCTTATTGGTGCAAATAAAATTGCACCAATAAAAGCGGAAGGGTTTGACTTACAGTTGATTACCTGCTGAAGGGGGGATTCTTTTGAGCCGACAGTTACGGTGCACATTCCCTGCCCCCCAAAGGCCACCCAGTGCAGGCCGATGGCTCTTTTAGCCCAGCAGCTCCTTCACGATGCCGGAGATGGTGCGGCCGTCGGAGAGGCCGGCCAGCGCCTTGTTGGCGGCGCCCATCACCTTGCCCATGTCCTTGATGGAGGTGGCGCCCACCTGGGCGATGATTTCCTGGACTTTGGCTTTGACCTCTTCGGGGGAGAGCTGTTTGGGAAGGTACTTCTCCATGACGGCGGCCTCTGCCAGTTCGTTGTCGGCCAGTTCCTGGCGCCCGGCGGCCACGAATTGCTCGGCCGCTTCCTTGCGCTGCTTGACCAGTTTCTGGATCATCTTGAGAATATCCCCGTCTGTGACTTCCTTGGAGCCGCCCTCGCTGGTCTTGAAAAGGAGAATCTCTCCCTTGATGGCGCGGGTGGCGTTCATGGCAACGGTATCTTTCGCTTTCATGGCTTCCTTGATGGAAAGCTGAATTTGTTCTTCGAGTGTCATATCTTTTCGCATTAAAACGGTAACGCGAATTTACGGAAAATCCCGAAAAAATCCATCCCGTTCCTTTGCATTTCTGACAATATGCTTATTTTTGCAATCAGTAAAGTAATATGTCATACAGATGAAAAAGCACATTTCTCTCCTGTTACTGTGTGCCGTACTGGGCATGTCGGCCTGCCAGAATAAAAAGGCGGCGGAGCCCCGGGAAGACAGCTCCGGCTTTGTCACGCTCTCCACGGCCGTCCCGGACGCTATCCTGGAAATCCGCTATTTCGGCACGTATAATTTCGTGGGGGAGCGCATAGACGGCTACCTGCAGCCCACCGCCCTGATCACCAAGGAAGCCGGCGCCGCCCTCAGGGCGGTGAGTGACGACGTAAAAGCCAAGGGGTACAGGCTCAAGATTTACGACGCCTACAGGCCCCAGAAGGCTGTGGACCATTTTGTCCGCTGGGCGGCCGATTTGCAAGCCACCCAGATGAAGCCCTATTTCTATCCGGACCTGGACAAAAGCGTCCTCTTTGAGCAGGAGTACATCATGGAGTACAGCGGCCACACGCGGGGTTCCACCGTGGACCTGACCCTCTTCGACATGCGTACAGAGAAAGAGGTGGACATGGGCGGCACCTTCGACTGGTTCGGCCCGGAAAGCCATCCGGACTTTTGCGGAAACCCGGAAACGGGGGAATATACGGGCGATGGCAGCGCCAGCCCCGCCGGCCGCAGCATCACCGCAGAGCAGTTCGCCAATCGCATGATCCTCCGCGAGGCTATGCTCGCCCACGGCTTCAAGCCTCTGAGCAGCGAATGGTGGCACTTCACTCTGCGGGAAGAGCCCTACCCGGACACCTACTTTACTTTCCCGGTGAAGCAACTGGACTGAATCTCGTTTTTCGGGCAAAGATTTTAGATATTGTGTCATTCCGCCATCGGCCGTGCAGCATGCATTTGGCCGATTCCTTTTTTTTGTGTACATTTGAGACAGACACTGACACTAAACCCATATGAACTGTTTCCGTAAATTCTTCTTTACCGCGGCGCTGCTCTCTCTCTCTGCCGCGGCGCTGGCCCAGGAGGACCAGACCCCCATCTACCTGAACACGGCGTATTCCTTCGAGGAGCGCGCTACGGACCTGGTATCCCGCCTCACCCTGGAGGAGAAGCAGGCCCTGCTGGGCAACAACATGGCCGCCGTTCCCCGTCTGGGCGTGAAAGGCTACAATGTCTGGAGCGAGGCCCTGCACGGGGTGCTCACGGGCGCCAACCCTTCCGTAGGCCTGCTGGGACCCACTTCCTTCCCCAACAGCGTGGCCCTGGGCTCCACCTGGGACCCCGCCCTGACAGAGCGTATGGCAGGGGCCATCGCGGACGAGGCCCGCGCCATTTACCAGACCGGAACCAAGGGCCTCACCTTCTGGTCGCCGGTGGTGGAACCGGTGCGCGACCCGCGCTGGGGACGCACCGGCGAGTCCTACGGTGAAGATCCTTTCCTGGCGGCGGAGATGGCCCGCGGCTTTGTGCGCGGCCTGATGGGCTCGGACCCCAAGTATCTCAAGGCCGTCCCCACGGCCAAGCATTACTTCGCCAACAACTCCGAATTCGACCGCCACGTGTCCAGCTCCAACATGGACAGCCGGGACATGCGGGAATTCTACCTGTATCCGTACAAGCGGCTCATCGAAGACGAGAAACTCCCTTCCATCATGTCTTCCTACAACGCCGTGAACCATGTGCCCACGTCGGCCAGCACCTTCTACCTGGACACCCTGGCCCGCCGGACCTACGGCATGAAAGGCTATGTCACCGGTGACTGCGCCGCCATCGAGGACATCTGGAACGGGCATTATTATGCCGAAACCCGGGAAGAGGCCACCGCCCTGGGCCTCAGGGCCGGCGTAGATTCCGACTGCGGCAGCATCTACCAGCGTTTCGCGATCAGCGCCTACGAGAAGGGGCTCCTTCCCATGGCCGACATCGACCGCGCCCTGATCAACATGTTCACCGTACGCATGCGCACCGGCGAGTTCGACCCGGACCAGATGGTCCCTTACACCCTCACCGAGCCCTCCCGCGTGAGTTCCGCCGCCAACCGTGCCCTGGCCGCCGAGCTGGCTGTCCGCACGATGGTCCTGCTGAAGAACGAAGGCCATACCCTCCCGCTGGATCCCGCCAGCCTGAAAAAGATCGCCCTGATCGGCCCCCAGGCCGACGACGTGGAACTGGGACCGTACTCCGGCCGTCCGGAGGCATCGGCCATGATTTCCCCTTACGCCGGCATCAAGGCCTATCTGGCGCAGAAGGGCTATGACGTGGATGTCACCCTTTCTACCGGCGGAGACAGCAAAAGCAAGAGCAACCTCCTGTATATCGCCTACTTCGAGGTGGAGAAGACCGACGGCACCGTAACCCGCTACGACGCCACCAAATACACGGCCGCAGCGGCGGGCATCACCGTGGGCTCCGGCATGGGTGAGGAAGAGCAGGTCCGCTCCATCGACGACGGCACCTGGACCGCCTACGACAATGTGGACATCACCAATATCGAGAACCTGACCGTAGGCCTGAACATCCCCACCGAAGGCGGTATCGTAGAGATCCGCGTGGGCGGCCCGGACGGCAACCTGATCGGCCGGATAGAGGCCACCAAGGCCTCCGGCGCCCGTGTGGGCGGTGTCTATGGCGCCTCCATGCCCATGAAGACCAGCGCCCTCAAACTGGGCTTCAACGGCCCGCAGACGGTGTATCTGGTGTACAAGGCCCCGCAGGACGCCCCCATCGACGAGGCCACCCTCAAGGCCGCCCGTGAGGCCGACGTCGCCGTGGTCTTCGTGGGCACCGACGAAAATACGGCCACCGAAGAGGCCGACCGCCTGACCCTCCTGCTCCCTGGCAACCAGCTCTCCCTAATCAAGGCCGTGGCCGCCGAGAACCCCCGCACCATCGTGGTGATGCAGACCCTGGGCTGCGTGGAGGTGGAAGAGTTCTGCCACCTTGCCTCCATCCCTTCCATCCTCTGGACCGGCTACAACGGCCAGGCGCAGGGAGAGGCTATTCCGCGCATCCTCTTCGGCGAAGTCTCCCCGGGCGGCAAACTCAACGCCACCTGGTTCAAGAGCGTGAAGGACCTGCCCGCCATCACGGACTATAACCTGCGCAAGAGCGCCGGCGCCCAGGGCCGCACCCTTTGGTACTTCGATCGCGAAGTGTCTTATCCCTTCGGCTATGGTCTCAGCTATACCACGTTCGAATACAGCAACTTCCGGATCAGCAAGAGTGCCATCACCCCCAACGACGCAGTCACCGTGAGTGTGGATGTCACCAACACGGGGGCTGTCAGCGCCGACGAGGTGGTGCAGGTCTATGTGGCCACCCCGGACAGTCCGGCTTCGCTGGAGCGTCCCCTGAAGCGCCTGAAGGGCTTCCGGCGGGTGAGCATTCCCCGCGGACAGACCCGTACCGTCTCCATCGACATCAACTGCGCAGACCTCTGGTTCTGGGATATGGACAAGGACCGGATGACCTACGACCCCGGCCGGTATGTGTTCGAGATCGGTGCTTCGTCGGCCGATATCCGCGGCCGCGTCACCGCCACCCTCTCCGGCACCCTGGACCGCAAGCTCAAGACGGTGTGGGCGTCGGCCGACGCCACCGTGCTCCGCATCGGGGATGTGACCCGCTCTTCCTTCTCGGCCTGCATGAACGACGACAGCTTCGAAAACGGCCTCAAGGCCATCTGGACCAGCAATAACCCGTCCGTGGCCCGGGTAGAGGCCGACGGAACCGTCACCGCCCTCCGCATGGGCGTTGCCACCATCACCTGTACGGTCACCGCCGGCGGGGTCACTTTGTCCGACAGTTTTGCCGTGAAGGTGATGCCCGAACTCACCCTGGCCTCCCTGAAAGTGGGCGGAAAGGCTGTGAAGTTTGGCGCCAGCGACCAGGTCAGCTATGTGATGAAGGCCGGGAAAGCCCCTAAGGTAGAGGCTGTGGCCTCCGACCCTTCCATCGACGTCTGCGTGCAGCAGGCCGCCTCCGTGCCCGGAACCGCCGTTGTCACCCTCTCCGACAAGGCCACCGGCGACAGCCGCACCTTCACCGTGAACTTCGGCACCAAGAGCGTCTCCGACACCTTCCAGAAGCCCGTCCTGGGCGGGCAGTGGAAGCCGGTGCGGGAAGACACCGCCCTGTGGTCGCTCACCGAGCGTCCCGGCTCCCTGGTGCTCACTTCCGGGAAGGGGGATATCACCCTCTCTGGCAACGACGCCCCCAACATCTTTGTCCAGGAGGCCAACGCGGACTGGACGATCGACACCAAGCTTACCTGTTTCACCGCACCTGCCGCTCCGGCCCAGAATGCCGGACTGGTGGCCTATCAGTGCGACGACAACTTCGTGAAGTTCGTTTACAGCGCCAGCTTTAACTTCCGCCGTCCCGCCGCCGGACCTTCCGCCGGCCAGCTCCAGCTGCTGGTAGAAGAGAGCGGTGCGCAGAAATCCCTGGTCTCCCTGCCGATGGAAGGCATCGTCGGTGCCGACAATGTCCTGTATCTGAGGCTGGTCAAAGAGGGAGACCTGTACACGGCCTGGTATTCCGTGGACGGCCGCAAATATGAGAAGATGGGGCAGGCGCGCGCCCTGCTCAAGGACGTGAAGGCCGGTGTGCTCTGCTGCGGCGGAAGCATGCCTGCCCTCATGCGCAATTTCGGCGGCAGGGGAGGCGCTCCCATGCCTGAACCCGCTCCGCTGAAAGCGGCTTTTGACGAGTTCCGCATCGTAAGCCGTTCCAGCAAATAATGATTCGGAAAATCCTTTCTGCCATCCTGCTCCTGTGCGCGCTTCCGGCTGCATGGGGGCAGGATTCTTTCCGGGCGGCCGTGGCCGTGGAGGACGGTTTCATTGCCGTGGGGGAGCGTCTGGCCCGCCTGGATGCTGCGGGTAACGTCGTTCGCACGTTCCCGCTGCAGACCCCGCTCACGGCACTGGCTCTCTGGAACGACACCCTTGCCGCCCTGGATACGACAGGCTCGGCCTTCCTCACCATCAGCCCTTCAGGGGAACTGCTTTCCCGGCAGGAAACGCCTGCCAAAGGGCGCCTGTGTGCCTTGGCGGCCGACGGCGCCGTGCTGTGGGCAGTGACGGATGCGGGAGAAATCCTGCACACGCGGGACGGCAGGCAGTGGACTGTCCTGGATTTCAATGCCCTCTACAAGGGCTTCTATCCAGAGATGGCCTTTTGTGCCGTAGCCGCCGGGGGAGGGAGCGTGATGGTCTCCGGCGTGGGGAAAAACAATACCCCCGCAGCGTTTGTCTCTGCGGGGGGAACTGTCTGGAGTGAACGCAGCCTGGATTATTCGGAAGGCGGTGCCCTGCGGATGCTGGAGGCCGTGCCGATGTCGCTCTCTTACGATGGGCTCCGGGACCGGTTTTACCTGCTTTGCACGGAGGGCGTCCAACTCACGCTGCCTTCCTGCTCCCATTGCAACAGCCTGTCCCGGTATCCTGTAGCGGCGCTTTACGCCCGCGTTCCGTTGGGATTTGATACGCTGCTGCTGGGAAGCGACGGCTGGAGGCTCCTGGAAAAACCGTAAGCGTTAAGCGGCTTCCTTCGCGGCGGCAGCGGCGCGGGTCCAGGGCTCCGAGGCTTTCTCGATGAGCTGGTAGAAATGGGCCTTGAGTTCCGGCCAGCTGTAGTACGGGCCGCTGACGGGCTGGATGCCGGGCAGCAGGATCTCTTTTTCGTTGTACAGGATCTTGGTCAGGACGTCTCCCTTCTTGCCGCGGTAGAACACCATCTGGATATTGGTGGCCATGGGCACCTGGAAGAAGGCGTACCAGCCCATCTTGTGGGCCTCCTTGTAAGGCATGATGCGGCCTTGAGGGTCGTCCACGCCCAGCAGGGCGAACAGCGGAAGGATGGAGGTGTCGTGGCCGAACCGCAGGTCTGCGGCCATGTGGGAGTTGTCTTCCAGGGCTACGTCGGCCTTCTCGATAAAGTCTTTCAGCAGCGGGCAGATCGCATAGCGGATTACGTCGCCGTTCTCGGCCGATCCGCCCCACATCCGGTAGATGGAGTCGTTGCCGTCGGCCCACAGGTAGGCGATCTCTTCCGGCGTGAAATACGTGCGGAGGATTTCTACGCCCAGGAAGTCGATGAGCTGGCACAGGCCGCCGGTGGTGAAGATGGCCCTCACGAAGGGCTCGGGGTTGCCCATGGCTTTGAGGGCGGCGCCCAGGTCGGTGAACAGCGGGGTCAGGAAGCGGGTGAAGTCATAGCCGGGCTCTCCCGGGAAGGGATGGAAGCCACTGGGCTGCTCCTGGCGGGGACGCGGGAATCCGCCGGCGGGGAAGGGGGGACGGGGCGGGTCTCCGGGGCGCGGAATGTACAGGCTGGGGTTGATGTAGGCCATGAAACGCTCTGCGCTGGTAAAGCTCATCTGCAGATGGGGGCGTTTCTCCTTGAGCGAATAGGTGAAGTTGTTCATGCTCACGATGCAGCGGAAGCTGGTGCTGGAGAAGCACTGGACCTGCTCCCGCTTTTTGTTCTTGAAGATATCGGGGAAACGCTCCGACATGCGGGCGGCCAGCGTGCGGTGCTCCTGGGCGCCGCGGGGCGACAGGGAGCCTTCCATGCCCTTGTGGGCATCTACTACGCTTTCCACCTTGTCCCAAAGCTCTTTTCCGGTCTGGGTGAGCAGGTGCAGGGAGTCCAGGTAGGCGAAAGCCTGCTGGGCCCGGCGGGCGAAGGTGGAGTTCTGCTCATAGCGGGAACCGTGGCGTCCGTAATGGGAGATGTAAAAGGCTTTGTAGCCCTTGGGTGCAGGCGTGTCCCGGATGGGATTGAACTCATAGGAGTGCATGTTGTTGGAAGACCGGTCCGGGTTCTCGGTGAACAGGCGTACGGCCTCTTCCTGTTGGGCGTTCAGGCTCACGCAGAAGGCCAGGAGCAAGGAGGTCAGAAAAAATCTTTTCATATTTGTCAGTTATGTTCTAGTGCCGGGTTTTGCTCAAAGATAGGGAAACTCCTTTTATCGTGCAAGCGCCCGTGTGGAGCATGTTCTAATTTTAAAGATTTTGGTCTATTCTTAAAATTACGTGTGGGCGCTATGTGCTAAATTTGTAAAGTACACATATATGCACGTAACAAAAATAACTGATAATCGTATGAAACTCCTGAAAATCGCCCTGTTGGGCACCATGGCCATGGCGGCCGCCGTTTCTTGCAAACAGAATTCCGCTCCCGCCCCCGTCCCCGAGAAGAAAGTGATCCAGCCGGTGGAGCAGGCTCCCCCCGCAGACCCCGGCCAGCGGAACTTCGGCGGTTCCATCCAGGCCAACCGGGACACCACAGGTATGGCCGAACGCATGCGCCGCATGCGGGAAGAACAGAACCGGATCCGCACCGTGCATTTCAACGACCTGTCCATGAGCGACCCCTTCATCCTGGCCGACGAAGCCACGAAGACCTACTATCTCACCAGCTCCGGCGGACGCCAGTGGCGCAGCAAGGACCTGGTGATGTGGGAGGGCCCGTACAATGTGATCGACCTCAGCGGAACCTGGTGTGAGAAGGCGGGCTTCGCCGCCGCGGCCGAGATCCACAAGATCGGCGATTATTACTACTATGCCGGTACCTGGAGCGACCACTCCGAGATTATCCAGGCCATTCCCCGGCGCTACAACGTGCCCCATAACCAGACTTACCTGCTTCGCTCCAAGAGCCCGGAAGGTCCGTTCGTGCCCTTCTCGGTCACGCCCGGTTACGACTACCAGCCTTACGAGTGGGACTGCATCGACGGCACCCTCTATGAGGAAGACGGGCACATCTACATGGTTTTCGTCCACGAGTGGACCCAGCTTATTGACGGTACCATGGATTACATCGAGCTGGCACCGGATCTCACGAAAACCATCTCCGAGTGGCCTGTGACCATGTTCCGCGCTTCTGAATGCCCGCCCTGCGGCGAGATGAACAGCCTGGGAGAGGCTACCTTCGGCATGAAAATGCCCGGCTGGGTGACCGACGGTCCGCAGATGTTCCGTACCCAGACCGGCAAGCTGGGCATGCTCTGGAGCACCTGGGGCAAGGAGCGTTACCTGCAGGTGGTGTGCTACTCCGAGTCCGGCACCATCGCCGGTCCCTGGGTACAGGAGCCGGAACCCTTCCTGGCCAACAATTCCGGCCACGGCATGCTGTTCCGCACCTTTGACGGGGAACTCCGCTATGTGGTTCATCACGTAGAGGGAGACGGCCCGCGCAAGCCGCAGTACTGGACCGTGGACGACTCCGGCGACAAGCTGGTGCTGGGCAAACAGATTATCCTGAAGCAGTAACATCTTGAATTACAATCTGTTACATGAATACCCTGCTGCGCTTGGACGGCAGGGGTTTTGCGTAAAATCATGAAGATGAGACATTTGCATATTCTTTGGCTGCTGCCCCTCCTGCTGCTGGGATGCGCTCAGAAGCGCGTGGCCATTTCTACGCCCGACGGGATGCTGGTCCTTCAGCCCCTTACAGACAATTCCATCCGGGTACAGCTGATTCCGGAAGGCTCCGTGCCCCAGGAAGAGCTGGTCTATACGGAAAAGCTGCCGAGCCCTAGTTTCAAGTCGGACGAGACTGAAACGGAGGTGACCCTGAGCACCGCCGCCCTCACCGCCCGGTACAACAAGGCCGACGGCACCCTCACTTTCCTCAATGCCGACGGCGAAATCCTGCTCTCGGAGATGCCCGGCGGCCGGGAGGTGAAACGCTCCGACATCGGCGAAACCCCGGCCTGGACCGTTTCCCAGCGCTTCCGCTCACCGGAGGATGAAGCCCTCTTCGGAACCGGACAGTTCCAGGACGGCTACCTGAATGTGCGCGGACTTACCCGCAGGCTCACCCAGGTGAATACCCAGATCGCTATCCCCTTTGTCCTTTCCAGCAAGGGCTACGGCCTGATGTGGAACAATTACGGCCTCACCGATTTCAATCCGGCCGACAATGCCGTAACCCTGGCCCCGGAGGAGGAATCCGGCAGGGGAGAGACGGTGAACGCCACCGGAACGGCCGGCAACCGGCGTGAACAGCGCTGGTACCGCTCCTTCGCGGGCGAGCTGGAGGTTCCCTCTGACGGCGAGTACGCCATCATGCTGGACTGCGGCCAGGCCATGTCCCGCCGCCAGTTCCTGACCATCGACGACGAACCCGTTGTGGATGTGACCAACACCTGGCTGCCGCCCACGACCTCCACCATCGTCACCCTCACCGCCGGGAAACACAGCCTTCGCTCGGAGGGCGTGCGCGGAGACAAGCCTGTCCTTTACTGGCGCCCCATAGACAACTCCACCACCTTCCGTTCCCCTGCGGCCCGGGCGCTGGACTATACGGTCTTCTCCGGCAAGGCCGACGAAGTGATATCGGCCTACCGCAAGCTCACCGGGCCAGTGCCCGAGATGCCGGAGTGGATGTTCGGCTATATCCACTGCCGGGAGCGCTACCATTCGCAGGATGAAATCCTGGAAAATGCCGCCGAATTCAAGCGCCGCGGCCTGCCGCTGGACGTGATTGTGCAGGACTGGCAGTGGTGGGGAAACACCGGCTGGAACTCGATGGAGTTCGACACGGAGCATTATCCGGACCCCGCCGCCCTTACCAGTGCCCTGCATGCCCAGGACACCCGTTTCATGATTTCAGTCTGGTCCAAGGTAGACCGCAACTGCCACCTGGGCCAGCAGCTCCAGGAGAAAGGCTATTACATTGACGGCACAGACTGGGTCGATTTCTTCAATCCGGAAGCCGCCGCCTTCTACGTGCAGAGTTTCCGTGACAGCCTGGCCGTCCCGTACGGGATAGACGCCTGGTGGTTCGACGCCACGGAACCCGAGAACGACGACCTGGCCGGCCGGCTAATCGCCGGGAACACCGTCCCCGGAGACCTGTACCGCAATGTGTATCCGCTCATGGTGAACCGCACCATGTATAACGGCCTCAAGGACATCACGGACCACGAGCCCGTCATCCTTACGCGCAGCGCCTTCTCCGGCATCCAGCGCTATGGCGTGGTCACCTGGTCCGGCGACGTAGGCAACGACCTGGAAACCCTTCGCCGCCAGATCGCCGGCGGCCTGGGACAGATGGCCACCGGACTGCCCTGGTGGACCTTCGACGCCGGCGGCTTTTTCCGCCCCTCAGACCAATATACATCGGCCGAATACCAGGAGCGCCTTGTGCGCTGGGTGCAGGTGGCCACCTTCCTGCCTTTCATGCGCGTGCACGGCTACATGAGCCAGACCGAGCCCTGGCACTACGGGGAGGAGACTTACGCCGTCGTCTCTTCGTACATGCATCTGCGTGAAAAGCTGCTCCCTTACATCCTTGCCTGTGCCAAGAAGGTCTCCAAGGAAGGCTATACGCTCATGCGTCCGCTGGTCTTCGACTTCCCAGAAGACCCGGATGCGCTGCTGCAAGGGAACGAGTACATGTTCGGCCCGGCGCTGCTGGTGAATCCCGTCACGCTCTCCGGAACGCAGCTCTGGACCACCTATCTTCCCGCTACCGAAGGCGGCTGGACCGATTTCTGGACCGGCGAGCACTACGACGGCGGACAGTGGATCCAGACCGATGTGGACCTTCGCACCATTCCGGTCTTCGTCCGTGAGAGTGAGTTGACTAACTTACTGAAAGACTGCACTTTAAGCGAATAGCCTGCTGCATCCTTGCAGCAGGGCCCCAGTGGAAACGATTGACAATCTGTACGATATGAAAAACCTTCTGCCGCTCCTGACAGCATTGTGCCTGGCGGTCCCGTCCCCGGCGCAGGAAAAGGCTGCCATAGACATCCGCTCCGCAAAGCCGGAGGGCCTGATAGACCCGATGCTGTATGGCCAGCTGTTTGAACACATCTACTTTTCAGCCAATAACGGGGTATGGCAGGAACTGATCTATGAGCGTTCCTTCGAGCCCGAGCATTATCCGGGCATCCCGCCGCGGGACGGCTATTTCGACGGCTGGTTCATGGACGACGATGCCGTGCTGCATTCGCCCACCCGCTACGAGCAGCCGCTGCCGCTGGTGTCGCTGGACACCGACGACTACGAGATCTCGATGGACGTGAACTGGCGCTCCTACCGGCTGGCCCGGCGTGCCTGGAGCGGGGGCCTGATGGATCTTCGCTTCGCCTTCCGCAACCAGACGGGCGGCGAGCCTTACTTCGTGCGTGTGCACAATCCCTATTACGAGGTGCGCACCTTCACCCCTGCCCAGACCCAGTCGCAGGTCCAGGCGGCCGACGAGGCAAGGGCCCGGCAGGCGGCATCGGCCCAGCCCACCGAGCCCTACTTCGCCATTGCCACGATGGTGGAGAAGGAGATGCCCTCCTTCGGCGGCAGGACGCGCCGGGTGAAGACGCTGGATCCGCTCCTGTCCAAGGCGGCCGGTGACGCCCAGGTCAACGAGCGTCAGGACTGGCACAAGCTCCGCATCCGCTGCAAGGGGACTTCGGCCCAGGTCTTCTGGGACGGGAAGAAAGTGCTCTCTTACAACAAGTTGGACCGCACCGGCCACAACGACCTTGTGCTCTGGGTGAATTACACCGAGGCCCTGTACCGGAACATCCGCGTAAGCTCCCTGGATGGCAAGAAAGTCTATTTTCAGGGAACGCCGGACGCGGTGAAGATTCCCGCGGTGGCCCCACAGTGGAAAGCCTTCGGGAAAGGGGAGTACCGCCTGGTCAAGGGCGACGCCGTGAATATGGACTACAGCCAGGAAATCAAGGCCGGGGCCTCTCCCGCCGGCGTTTCCCAAGGTCCGCAGCATATCGTGAAAGGGGAAACCTATGTGGGCTCCTTCTACGCCAAAGGTGACGGAAAAGTCTCGGTGGCCATTGTCCGCGACGGGAAGGTGCTGCGCGAACAGCACTACGGCGCGCCCGGCCCCGGATGGAAGTGCATGGGCGTGAGTCTTCCGGCCGATTTCTCGGCCGACGACGCCGACTTCGCCATCCTGGTGCAGGACGGCACCGTGCAGGTGGACCAGTTCAGCATGTCCACCGCTACCGGACAGTCCCTGGGCGGATTCCGGCCGGATATCCTGCAGACGGTCAAAGACCTGCATCCCACCTGCCTGCGCTGGCCGGGTGGAGGCTATGTCGCCCAGTACTACTGGCAGTGGGGCGTGGGGCCGCAGAAAGACCGCTACCGCTGGCCGCACTGGATGTGGATGGACTACGACCAGAACTGTTTCGGCACCGACGAATTCATCCGCTTCTGCCGGGAAGTGAATACCGAGCCCGTGATGGTGGTTTCCGTCCACTTCGAGCGTCCGGCCGATGAATACGACTCCATCCTGGCCGATGCCGTGAACTGGGTGCGCTATTGCAATGCTCCCGCCACGGACGAGTGGGGGGCCAAACGGGCGGCCAACGGCCATCCGGAGCCCTACAACGTCAAGTTCTGGGAGATTGACAACGAGATGTGGGAGATGGGGATAGACCGCTACGAAAAATGCGTCAGGGATTTCTCCGAGGCCATGCGGGCCGTGGATCCCTCTATCAAGATCATCGCCTGCGGCGGTTTCCAGGAAGACGAGCAGTTCCTGAAGCGCTCCGGCTCGTATTTCGACTACCTGAGCCTGCACCATTACGAGCAGCAGGGCGGATACGCCACCGGCCCGCGCCGGCTGGGCGAACAGTACGACCGCTACGCCCGGATAATCGCCGACTGCCCCAACCCCAACATCAAACTCTTCATCTCCGAATGGAACCTTCAGAGCATCGACTGGCGCACCGGCCTCTTTGCGGGCGGGTTCCTGAATACCTGCGAGCAGCGGGATGTGGTGGCCATGGGCGCCGCCGCGCTCTTTATCCGCCGTACGGATTCCCCGGACTGGAACAATGCGTTCATCAACTTCGACTACAAGGACGTGTTCGTCGCGCCCAACTATCAGGTTACCAAGCTCTGGTACGACCATTTCTCCCGTTACCGCCTGGGCTTCAGCGGAGATACCGGCGAGCTGAGCGTAGTCACAACGCTGTCGGAAAACGGCCGTGACGTGATTGTGAAGGTGGTTAATCCTACAGAGAAAGCTTATGCCCTGTCGGTCGACGGCGACTGGAAAGGCATCGCTTCCGCGGCCTATGAATTCTATGCCCCCGGTTCGCTGGAGGTTGCCAACAGCATGGAAAACAAGCAGGCTGTCGCGCTCCGGAAGGCTTCTCCCGCTACGGACGGGCAGAAACTGACCCTTCAGGTAGAGCCTTACTCCGCCGGCGTCCTCACCCTTGAAAAGAGATTCTGACTATGAAATCACTGTTAATCGCCCTGGCCGTCCTGGCCGCAGCACCTGCCCCGCGGGTGAAAGTTACTTTTTACACCCCTTCTGTGGTCCGGATCCAGAAAGCGCCGGAAGAATCTCTCTTCCATGACGGCAGCGTGTCGGTGACGGCCGCTCCCGAAGCGGTGCAGGTAAAGGAGCGCGTGAACAAAGGGACGCACGTTTTCACCTCCTCCGCCTTGCGGGTGAGCGTTTCGCCGGAAGGGACCGTCCGTTTTGCGACGGCTTCCGGAAAAAACCTCCTGCAGGAGGGTGAGGCGTCCTTTACCGAGCGCACGGAGGGGCTGGACAAAGGGGCATACATCACCCGCCAGGCCTTCCGCCTGGACAAAGGCGAGCCGCTGTACGGCCTGGGCATCCTCCAGGACGGCCAACTGAGCCTCACGGGAAAAACCCGCTACCTGCGCCAGGACAATACGGAGGATTTCGTCCCCATCGTCCAGTCTGTCAAAGGCTACGGCATTTTCTGGGACAACCCTTCCACCGGCACCTTCACGGACAAGGACAACCTGGCCAGCTTTGAGTCGGAGGTGGGCACCCAGATAGACTATTACTTCATTTACGGCGGCAATGCCGACGGGGTGATCGCGGGTATCCGCGGCCTCACCGGCCATGTGCCCATGCTCCCGCTCTGGGCCTACGGCTTCATGCAGAGCCGGGAACGCTACAAGAGCTCGGCCGAGTACCTGGGCGTGCTGCAGGGGTATCGTGAGCGGGGCATCCCGCTGGACTGCGTTATCCAGGACTGGCAGTACTGGGGCAACAATTACCAGTGGAACGCCATGGAATTCCTGAGCGAGGATTTCCGCAACGCACAGGAAATGATCGACCAGACCCACCGCAGCCACGCCCACATGCTCATTTCCATCTGGGCGTCGTTCGGGCCGATGACCAAACCCTACCGGGAGCTGGATGCGAAGGGGCACCTGCTGCACTTCGGCACCTGGCCCCAAAGCGGACTTACCGACTGGCCGCCGCGCAGGGACTATCCCTCCGGCGTGCTGCCCTACGACGCTTTCAGCGCCGAGGCGCGCGATATCTACTGGAGCCACCTGCTCCGGCTGGAAAAAATGGGGATCGACGGCTGGTGGATGGATTCCACCGAGCCCGACCACCTGGACTACCAGGACAGCGACCTGGAGCAGATGACCGGCCTGGGCTCCTACAGGAGCGTCCTGAACGCCTTCCCGCTGCTTTCCGTAGAGGGTGTGACCAGCAAGCAGCTGGGGGTGTCTGACCGTCGGCCCGTAGTGCTTACGCGGTCGGCCTATGCCGGACAGCAGCGGACCGGAGCCAATACCTGGAGCGGGGATGTCCAATCTACCTGGGACGATTTCCGCCACCAGATAGCCGCCGGGCAGGGATTCAGCCTCACCGGCATTCCGCATTTCAATTCCGACATCGGCGGCTTCTTCCCCAGCGGTTACAACAAGCGCGGAGAGCCGGCCACCTGCTCCCGGAACCCGCTGTTCCAGGAGCTGTATGTGCGCTGGCTGCAGTTCGGCCTGTTCAATCCCATGATGCGCAGCCACGGGGAGAGCTCCCGGCGCGAGATCTGGGAATTCGGGCAGAAGGGCGAACCCGTCTATGACGCCATCGAGAAAGCCATCCGCATGCGCTATGCGCTTCTCCCTTATATCTACAGTACCTCCTGGCAGGTGAGCAGCGCCGACGACAGTTTCCTCCGTGCGCTGGTGATGGATTTCCCGGAAGACCGGCAGGTCTGGGAGATGGGCGGCGAGTTCCTCTTCGGCCGGTCCCTGCTTGTGGCCCCGGTTGGGAAGGCCCTTTTCACGGAAGAGACCCGGCGTTACTCCGACGCCCCCGTTGACTGGACCGCTCCCGCGACGTACGACGTCTATCTCCCTGCAGGCACCACCTGGTACGACTGGTGGACCGGCGAGGCACTTTCGGGCGGCCGCACGGTGAAGGCCGATGCCCCCCTGGACCGCTGTCCGCTGTATGCCCGCGCCGGGGCCATCGTGCCCCTGGGCCCGGAGGATGTGAATTATTGCAACGAAAAGCCCTGGGATGACTTGGAAATCCGGGTTTACCTGGGTGCCGACGGCACGTTCACGCTCTACGAGGACGAGTGGGACGGTCAGGCCTATAAAAAGGGGGCATACAGTACGATTGACTTCAAGCTCAAAGGGCGGACCCTTACTGTTGGCCCCCGGAGCGGTTCCTTCCCCGGCATGTTGGACAGCCGGCGTTTCCGGATTGTTTACACCGGCGCGGGCATCCATGGGGAAAAGACGGTGGAATATACAGGTAAACAGCTGATAATCAAACTCTGATATGAAAAAAATCCTTTTAGCTTTGATGGCGGTCCTCTCTGCCGCCGGCGTTGCCCGCTCGCAGGACAAGCTCTGGTACGACAGCCCCGCCCAGATCTGGCTGCAGGCGCTGCCCCTGGGCAATTCCCACATGGGCGCCATGGTGTTCGGCGGGCCGCAGCACGACGAAATCCAGCTCAACGACGAAACTTTCTGGAGCGGCGGACCACACAACAACAACAGTCCCCGCTCGCTGGAACACCTGCAGGAGGTGCGCAATCTGATTTTCTCCGGCAAGGAGGAAGAGGCCGCCAAGATTGTGGGCGACGAGTTCATCGTGGGGCCCCACGGGATGAAATACCTGACGCTGGGAAGCCTGCTGCTGGATTTTGACGGAATCGGCACGCCCGAGGATTATTACCGGGACCTGGACTTGGATTCCGCTGTGGCCTCGGTGTGTTTCCGCTCCGGCGACGTTAAGTACAGCCGCCGGTACATCGCTTCGCTCGCGGACGACGTAGTGGCCGTCCAGCTGGAGGCCAGCCGCCCCGGGGCGCTGGGCTTCCGCCTTTCCCACAGCTGTAAGCTGCCTTCATCGGCCTTGTATTCAGGCATTTCCGTCAGTGCACGGATTGCCCCGGTGGACCACGAGGGAATTAAGGGAGAAGTCTATGCCGACCTCCGGGCCGACGTAGTCACAGACGGGAAGGTGCGTGCCGCCCAGGACGGACTCTATGTCAGCGGCGCCACGTATGCCACCATCTACGTCGCCAGCGCCACCAATTATGTGAATTACCACGACGTTTCCGGAAACCCGCAAGCAAAGATAAACAAGGCGATGGCTGCGGCTAAAAAGCAGATTTTCAGTCATCTGGAGCAGCGGCATTCGGCCCTGTATGCCGCCCAGTACAACCGGGTCCGGCTGGATCTTCCTTCCGGGGAAAATGCGAAACTCCCCACCGACCGGCGCCTGGATGCCTTCTATGGTAGCGACGACATGGGGATGGTGGCCCTGCTGTTCAACTACGGGCGTTATCTCCTGATAAGCAGTTCCCAGCCCGGCGGCCAGCCCGCCAACCTCCAGGGCATCTGGAACGACAAGCCGGACGCTCCCTGGGACAGCAAATACACCATCAACATCAACGCGGAGATGAACTACTGGCCTTCCGAGGTGACAGGCCTTCCGGAGACCGCCCAGCCCCTGTTCCAGTTCATCCGTGAACTGAGTGAGACAGGTGCCGTCACGGCCCGCACCATGTACGGCGCCGGCGGCTGGATGGCGCATCACAATACTGACCTGTGGCGCGTCGCAGGCCCTGTGGACGGTCCGGAGTGGGGGATGTTCCCCAACGGCGGCGCCTGGCTCTCCACCCACCTGTGGCAGCATTACCTGTTCACCGGCGACAAGGATTTCCTCCGGGAATGGTATCCGGTCATCAAAGGTGCGGCCGACTTCTACCTGGATTACATGCAGCCCCATCCGGAGTACGGTTATCTGGTGGTGGTGCCTTCCGTGAGTCCGGAGCATGGCCCGGTGGGCAAGCAGACCGCCATGACGGCCGGCTGCACCATGGACAACCAGATTGTGTTCGACGCCCTTACCCAGGCCCGCGACGCCGCACTTGCCCTGGGCGTGGATCCTGATTATGTCAAACGCCTGAATTCGGCCATCGACCGCATTCCGCCCATGCAGGTGGGCCAGTACGGCCAGCTGCAGGAGTGGCTCTGGGACGGCGACGACCCGGTGGACGAGCATCGGCATATCTCCCACCTCTACGGGCTGTATCCTTCCAACCAGATCAGTCCGTTCTCCCATCCGGAGCTGTTCAAGGCCGCCCGTACCACCCTGGAGCAGCGCGGCGACATGGCTACGGGCTGGAGCCTGGGCTGGAAAACCAATTTCTGGGCCCGCATGCTGGACGGAGACCATGCCTTCACGATTATCTCGAACATGCTGCGGCTGCTTCCCGACGAGCGGGGGAGTTTCCGCACCCACCCCAACGGCCGCACGTTCCCGAACCTGTTCGACGCGCATCCGCCGTTCCAGATTGACGGAAACTTCGGGGTGACGGCCGGCATTGCCGAGATGCTCCTGCAGAGCCACGACGGCGCCGTTCACCTGCTCCCGGCCTTGCCCAGTGCCTGGAAAGAGGGAAGTGTGTCCGGCCTCAGGGCCCGTGGCGGATTTACCGTGGATATGGCTTGGAAGGACGGAAAACTGAGTCAGGCCAAGGTGTATTCCTCTATCGGCGGTGTACTCCGGATCCGTAGCGCCGTTCCGCTCAAGGGGCTGAAAAAGGCCTCCGGACCCTGCCCCAATGCGCTCTACGCCCCTGCAGATGTGAAGTCCCTGGCCTCCTCTGACGGTCTTGCAGTCCCGCAGCTGTACGAATACGATGTGGTGACCAGCCCCGGAAAAACCTACGTCCTCTATCCCGGGAACTAAGACTGTTTTTATTTTTGTCAGGAATTCCTAACTTTGCCGACAGTTAAAACGAACCGATTATGTCAAAAAAAACGGAGGCCTGTTTTCCAGGTCTCCGTTTTTTTGATGTCCTGCTCTCTTACAGCTGGAATTCCAGCATCACGAAGCTGTAGGGGGCCATTTCCACGGTCATTTTCTTGGCGGCGGGAATGTTTTCTTTCACCGGAGCAATGGGCTGGACGTCGAAGTTGTTCTCGTCGTCCTTCTGGCCGCTCAGGGTGGTCTTGGTGGCTGTTTTTCCGAGCTTTCCGAACTTGCCCAGGTTCAGGGTGGCAAGCTTGGCGTCTTCACCGGCGTTGCACAGTTTCACGAACAGCTTGCGGGTTTTCGTGTTCAGGATCACGGACTGGCCTTGGAGCTCGGTGGCGTCGGCGATTTTCACGCAGTTGCCATAGTAGTACTGCCCGGCGCTTTGTCCGAACAGCTGCTGGATATAGTAGCTGCAGGTAAGGAAGGGACGCTCGTTGTCGAAGTAAATCAGGTCCGGATTCCAGTTGGTGGCGCCTTTGCGGGCGAACAGGGGAGCATAGGAGGTCATCTCCACCACGTCGGCGTTGCGCTCTACGTGCAGCAGGTACAGGCCTTCGGCCAGGGCGTCGATCAGTTTCTTGTCCTTGGCGGCATATTCTCCCAGATACACTTTGGTCTTGCGGTTACGGGGATAGCTGTCGTACTGGCGGTTGGTGAGGAAGTAGTCCCGCTGCTCGTAATAGTGCTCGTCCAGGATGGGCAGGCCAACCTCTTCTGCGATTCTCCAGCCGTTCTGGAAGTCCGGGTTGTCGGGGTGGGAGCCGGGACCGGCCGTGCCCACGATGATAATCTCCGGATGGGCTTTGGTCACGCGCTCATAGATATACTTGAAGCGTTCCTCGAATTCCGGGGAGATCTTTTCCTCGTTGCCAAGTCCCAGATACTTCAGGTTGAAGGGTTCCGGATGGCCGGCATCGGCCCGCATCTTGGCCCATTTGTTGGTGGCGGGGTCTCCGTTGGCCCATTCTATGAGGTCGATGGCCTCGGCCACCCACTCATCCATGTCCTCCATGGGAACCACGTCCTGCGCCTGGCCTTTCATGCCCCAGCCGCCGTTGGTGCCCTGGCAGCTCACGCCGCAGGGGAGGATGGGAAGCGGTTCCATGCCCAGGTCTTCGCAGAACTGGAAGTACTCGAAGTAGCCCAGGCCCATGGACTGGTGGTATCCCCAGGTGTTCTTGATGCCGCGGCGCTGCTCCTTGGGGCCGATGGTGGTCTTCCAGCGGTAGGTGTCCCAGAATCCGTCACCGCCGCCGTGCACCACGCAGCCGCCCGGGAAGCGCATGAACGCGGGGTGAAGGTCTGCCAGGGCCTGCGCCAGGTCTTTGCGGAGGCCGTGTCCCTTGAAAGTGTCTTCCGGCATCAGGGAAACCATATCGATGTCCAGGTCTCCTTCCGTGAGCACCAGCACCTGCAGGAAGGCGTTGGGGCAGTCCTTGGCGGCCGTAAGCACCGCCTTGTACTGGGTCCATTCGGGGCTGTTCACTTGAAGGACGGCATCGGCGATAACCTCGGGGTTCCGGCCCCAGCCACGGCCCTGGATGGGTTCGGCCAGAACTACGCGCACCTCTTTGGCACTGCCGATATTGCGGAGGAACACGGAGAAATCATATTTCTCCCCTTTCTTGACGCTGATTCCGTCGAATCCGTCGTTCTGCAGGCCGAAACCTCTCCAGCCGCGGTAGTCGTAGAATTCCCGGGCGCGCTCGGTGTGCAGGCGCATGTAAGTGGGGTTATTGGGGTGGATGCCCTTGTCCATACGGATTTCCAGCCGGCCAAGGGAGTGGCCGGGACGGACCACCTTCCAGGCGGTACCGGGGCCCCAACCGTCCCGCTCTGCGGGGCTGTACTCGAACGAGCCGTTCTGGATGAGTTCGGCATACAGGCCGCCGTCGGCGCTGCTGCTGATGTCTTCGAAGAAAATGCCGATCAGGTGGTCGCTGATGGCCTTGCCCCCTGCCGGGGCTTTCATGGATTTCTGCGCCTGCAGTCCCAGGGAAAGGGTTAGGAGGGCGGAAACAAGGAATGCGGTTTTTCTCATATTGTATCGGTATTATAATATATGCGGTTTTTCAGTTACTAAGATACGGATTAATCGGAACAATCGCAAGCCCGGCCCTGCCTGGGAACGAATTTGACTGTAAAGTGGAAAAGTTTGAACGCCAATTGAATAAAGAAAAGTGTCCCGGCAAAAACGCCGGGACACTTTTAGATAAGTGCTTTGAAATGTTGCATTTCCACTTTACGCTCTTTAGCTCATGTCGGCACGGGCAAGGGCGTCTTTGTAGTATTTCTGGGTAACGAACACATCTTCCTTGTACGGGTTGATGTGACGTTTCTTGGCCTGGTAGCAGATGTAACCCAGGGCCACGGCGTTGGTAATCAGGGCCAGGGCGCTGATCACGACCATCATGGTGGGGTTGGCTGCCACCTGGGCGGGATCCACGGTGGTTCCTACGATGCCATCAACTGCAGCCTGTCCGCCGGCGGCATAAAGCTTCTCGATGGTAGCGACGCCTTCCGGATACAGCACGGGCAGGGTAGCCCAGCTGAACCACTGCTGACCGTCCTTGAAGGTTTCCTGGAACAGGGGGAATACCTGGGCGAACATGCACCAGATGGCCAGGGTGTTGGCACGGTTCTGGATCCAGCCGCCGCGGTTCCACAGGAGAGCGGCCACGGTGGGAGCCAGCAGCAGGGCGATACCGCAGTACCAGCTGTGCGTAGGCAGGCAGTTATAAGTGTAGGCGAAGTTCCAGATGTCGTACACCAGGATATAGACCCAGGTCATGTCGGCCCAGATCATGTCCTTCTTGTCCTTGGACGGATAGACGTTCCACCAGGCGGTCATGCAGAAGATGTTCAGCAGACCGGCCACGCCGTTCATCACGTTGTGCCAGCCGCCGTACTGCCAGACGCCCTCGGAGGTGAGCCACCACTTGTTCCAGCCCATGACGGCAGACTCGAAGTCCGACACGCAGGCGATCAGGATGTTGATGGCCACGATGATGAAGGGGAAGGGTTTGAACCAGTGCTTGGCGCCGATGCCCCACTTGTACTTGATCATCATAAAGCCGATACACCCGGCCGTGGCAGCATACAGTTTGGCATAGTGGAACCAGCCCTGCATGTACACGTGGGTCTGGTTTTCCAGCGCCCACTGAGCCCCGGACTTGACGCCGATCCAGATGGCCAGGAAATAAGCCGTGAGGGCCACCGGGACCACCAGGAACGTAATGATACCGCCCAGTTTGGTACGGCGGGCGAACTCATTGAGGAGAATGAGTCCGCAGAGAACCACGAGGAGCATACCCCACTGTGCGAAGGCGTTTGCTCCATACACTTGGAAGAACATAAAAATTTAAGGTTTAAGTATTAAAGAATGATTTAAATAGTTTCCATCTTTTTGGCCTGGTGTTCCTTGACAACCGCCCACACCGCCCATACGGCGGTAAGGACCAGCGACATGGGCAGGCCCACCGTAAGCAGTTCCCGGAGCATCACGGCGCCCCCGCCCACCTGGTCCAGGGCGGTGAAGAAGGGGAATCTCCAGGTGAGTTCGCCGCTCAAGATATGATCGACGATAAGCATCACGGAACCGCCCCAGAGCATCTTTTCCAGTGCGGGGATCTGACGCAGGAAAGGATGGGCCGTGGGGCTTGCGACGGCTTTGGCGTTAAGTTTCCGATAGGTGCTGGTGGCAATGGCCTGTACCAGGGGGACAATAAAACAACACATGGTATTAAACTTCTATTTCTTTGATTTCTACTTCGTTACCTGTTTTTAGATAGGTGTGCCCGCTCCCGCAGAAAGGGCATGTCCTGCCGTGCGTAACGGTGGGATACTCTTTTCCGCAGTCTTCGCAGTAGCTGACGGCCGGGAGCAGGTTCACTTTGAGCGCGGCGCCTCTCAGGAGGTCTTCCTTGTCGGCGGCCCAGCGCCAGCAGTCCGTCAGGTATTCCGGGACCACGGTGGACACCTCGCCGATATTCATCACCACGGCGTTCACTTTTTCCACGCCGTGCTCCTGCGCGGCCTGTTTCACGTCGCGGATGATGTAGAAGACGATTCCCAGTTCGTGCATGGGGCGCTATTTCTTGCTGAACATGATCTTTCCCGCCCGCTTGAGCATGTACGGGAGGATGCCGCCGAACTTGTCTTCCGAGGTGCGCATGACGCTGGCGTCCGGATGCTCGCGGTGCAGGTGGATGGCGTCGAACCCGCACTTGGTGGTGCAGATGCCGCAGCCGATGCACTTGTTCTCGTCCACCACGGAGGCTCCGCAGGAGAGGCAGCGCGCCGTCTCGATGCGCACTTGGTCTTCCGTGAGCGTCTTGTGGTACTCGCGGAAGGCGTCTTTCTGGGGCTCCACGCCGGGATCCTGGCGGGAAGAGGTGTCGTAGGATTCCACCCGGATGTTTTCCTTGTCCAGATCGATGAAGTCTCTCCGGTTGCGGCCGATGGTCATGTGGCCGTGCTGCACATAGCGGTGCAGGCTTTCGGCGGCCTCCTTGCCGGCGGCGATGGCGTCGATCGCGAATTTGGGACCGGTGAAGACGTCTCCGCCCACGAAGATGTCCGGCTCTGCCGTCTGGTAGGTGAGTTTGTCGGCCACGGGATATACGCCGCGGAAGAATTCCACCTTGGTATCTTTGAGCAGGTTCTTCAGGACTACGGTCTGGCCGATGGCGAAGATGACGGTGTCTGCCTCCAGGGTGATGGTCTGGGACTCGTCGTACTCCGGAGCAAACTTATGCTCTGCATTGAAAACGGAGGTGCACTTCTTGAAGACGATTCCGCTAACCTTGTCTGTGCCAAGCACTTCCTTGGGACCCCAGCCCGGGTTGATTACAACGCCGTCTTCGCGGGCTTCCGTGCGCTCTTCCAGCGAGGCGGGCATGATGTCTTCGGTTTCCAGCGAGAGCATGGTTACCTGGGATGCGCCGCTTCTGAGGGCTACGCGCGCGGCGTCGATGGCCACGTTGCCGCCGCCCACGACCACCACCTTGCCGGAGATCTTTTCCTTGCCGGTGTTGGCCTTATGCAGGAAATCGATGGCGGTGACGGTGCCGGGAAGGGTTTCGCCGGGAACGCCGGGAAGGCGTCCGCCCTGGCAGCCGATGGCCACATAGAAGCCCTTGTAGCCTTCCTGGCGGAGCTGCTGGATGGTTACGTCCGTGCCTACCTCGATGCCGGTGCGGATGTCCACGCCGATCTCTTCCATGATGTCGATCTCGGCCTTGATCACGTCTTTCTCCAGCTTGTAGGAGGGGATGCCGTAGCGGAGCATGCCGCCGGGTTCTTCGTTCTTTTCAAAGACGGTGGGGCAGTAGCCCATGGTGGCCAGGAAGTAAGCGCAGCTCAGGCCGGCGGGACCGCCGCCGATGATGGCGATTTTCTCGTCCCAGCGTTTCTGGACGCTGGAAGCGATGTTGATCTGAGGGACGAAGCGGGTTTCTGCGTTCAGATCCTGCTCCGCGATGAATTTCTTCACGGCATCTATCGCGATGGGCTTGTCGATGGTGCCGCGGGTGCAGGCGTCTTCGCAGCGGCGGTTGCAGATGCGGCCGCAAACGGCGGGGAAGGGATTCTCCCGTTTGATCAGTTCCAGCGCCTCCTTGTATTTGCCCTCGGCCGCTTTCTTCAGGTAGCCCTGGACGGCGATATGGGCGGGGCAGGCCGTCTTGCAGGGAGACGTGCCGGTTTCGTAGCAGTTGATGCGGTTCTTGTCCCGGTAGTCCTCCGTCCATTTGTGGGGGCCCCAGGCCTTGGCGTCCGGCAGTTCATGCTTGGGATACTGGACGGGACCGTCTTTGGTGCAGAGCTTCTGGCCCAGCTTTACGGCGCCGGCCGGGCAGTATTCCACGCAGCGGCCGCAGGCGACGCATTTCTTGGGATCCACTTCCGCCACGTAGGCGCTGCGGGACATGTTGGGCGTATTGAACAGCTGCGAGGTGCGCAGGGCGTTGCAGATCTTGACGTTGCAGTTGCAGATGGCGAAAATCTTGCCTTCGCCGTCGATATTGGTGATCTGGTGGACGAAGCCGTTGTCTTCCGCTTTCTTGAGGATGGCCATGCACTCGTCGTAGGTGATGTAGTGGCCGCGGCCGGTCTCTGCCAGATAGTCCGCCATGTCGCCCACGCCGATGCACCAGTCCCGGTAATCGTCGGCGCAGCCCTCGTCCAGTTTCTTTCGGCCGTAGCGGCAGGAGCAGATGCCCACGCCCAGGTGGCCCTCATAGCGCTTGAGCCAGTAGGAGATGTGCTCGATGTCCACGGACTGGTTCTCCATGGAAATGGCTTTTTCGACGGGGATTACGTGCATGCCGATTCCGGAGCCGCCCATGGGCACCATGGGGGTGATCTTCTCCAGCGGGAGGAAGGTCATGCGCTCGAAGAACATGGCCAGCTCCGGATGCTTGTCCATCAGGTCCACGTTCATGTTGGTGTATTCGGCGCTGCCCGGGACGAACATCGGCACCCAGTAAACGCGGTCTTTGCGCTCATAGGTGGTGCCGGGAACCGGACCGTCCTTGGTGTATTTGTCTCCGTAGTCGTATTCCAGCATGCCGAAGTAGGCCAGGGAGTCCAGCAGTTCGTCGAAGGCCTGCTCCGAGGAGGCATAGTGTTTCTGGGTGTTCATCTGGTGCAGCTGTTCCCGGGTCCAGTGCTTGCGCACCTTGAACGGGTTTCCGGGGAGCATGTCCAGCAGCAGGTCCAGGGAGGCCTCGCGGGTGATGGGATCCATCTCGTCCTCGAAGATGCAGGCCAGGCCCCAATATTCAGGGGCTTCGGTGGTCATTTTGATTTTGCCCGGAATGCGGTCTGTGATATGCCGCACCAGTTTGATCAGTTTGGGATTCGGATTTTCGTCACCAAAATGCTTGGGGACGAATTTCTTAGACATTTCAGGCATAAGATTATGTGGTCTTTTATTGTTGTTTCCAGTCTTTCACCTGCCCTTCCAGCCAGGACGCGAACACGTCCACGCCCTCTCCGGTTTTGGCGCAGATGGGGATCACCGTGGCCTTGGGATTGCGCATGCGGATGTATTCCCGGCATTTCTCCAGGTTGAAGTCGAAGTAGGGAAGTACGTCTGTCTTGTTGATTACCACGACGTCGCAGACAGAGAACATCAGCGGGTATTTGAGCGGTTTGTCGTCTCCCTCCGGGACAGAGAGGATCATGGCGTTGCAGACGGCGCCGGTGTCGAATTCTGCCGGACATACCAGGTTCCCCACATTTTCCAGGATAACGAGGTCCAGGTTCTCCATGCCCACGTTGTCCAGGCCCTGGCGGGTCATTTCCGCGTCCAGGTGGCACATGCCGCCCGTATGCAGCTGGATGGATTCTATGCCGGTGGCTTCCCGGATTATGACGGCATCTACGTCGGAGTCTATGTCGGCCTCCATCACCGCTATCCGGAGCCTGTCTTTGAGCAGGCCGATGGTGCGGATGAGCGTGGTGGTTTTCCCGCTGCCGGGTGAAGACATGAGGTTGAGCAGATATACCCCTTTTTCTTTCAGCTGCCCGCGGAGCAGCCTGGCGTCCTGGTCGTTGTCGGCGAAGACGCTCTTTTTGATTTCGATTACTTTAATCGGATCCGTCATGGATGCGGGTTGGCTTAGGTTTATTGGTTACCGTGTGTTATAAATTCCCTGCAATTTACATATTCTCTCGCAGATTGCCAAATAATTCCCGCTGTGATTGCGAGTTAAGCCCCTCGGATGTGTTTTTTGTTTATTGCTTAAAAAGCATTAACTTTGACTTTACGAAACGTATTTGGCGGTGACCAGAAAACTTCTCATACTTTTTACCTTGGTGCTGGGGCTATCCTCCTGTGCGGCAAGCCGTTTCCAGGCCCGCGCCCCAAAAACGCCCCCGGCAGACTTGTCCGCCCCCGTGTTCGACAGTATCGGCGCGCAGTATCGTCCGCTGGCCCGCTTTTTCGCCTCACAGGGCGCGGCGCTTCCCGCCACCGGCAACGGTTTCTCCATCTATACCTCCGGGCGGACGATGTTCGCCGCCTTGCTCCGGGATTTGGAGAATGCCCGGTACAGCATCGACTTCATGACCTACCGCTTCGCCGACGACACCATCGCCACCATCGTGCGGGATGTGCTGGTGCGCAAGGCCAGGGAGGGGGTCTCCGTGCGGGTCATCCTGGAGAGCCGCTCCAATCCGTACAATCCGTCCTTCTATAAAGGGTTCCAGGGCGTTCCCGGGCTCCAGGTCATCCGGACGCAGCCGTCGCACAATCCTTTCAGCATGATTTTCAATCTTTTCTGGCGGGACCACCGGAAACTGGCCGTGATAGACGGCGCCATCGGCTATCTGGGCGGCATGAACATCCAGGACAAGTACCACACCGAGTGGCGGGACACCCATTCCCGGGTCACCGGAAGGGTGGCCTCTTCCTATTCCGCCCTCTTCCAGCATGCTTGGGAAACGTTTTCCGGCCCTGCCGTCACGCCTGTCCAAACGCCTCCGGCCCCTGCCGGGGGAAATGCCGTGATGCAGATCGTGGGGGACGGCCCGGACTCGGCCGAACCCGTTATCCGGAAGGGGCTGGAACTGGCGCTGTCCCAGGCAAAAGAATACTTCTATATCCAGAATCCTTACTTCTGCCCGCCGGAATCTACCATCCAGGCGCTGCTGGATGCGGCGGCGCGGGGCGTGGATGTGAGAATCATGTTCCCCAAGGGGCAGGACGTGCTGATCATGCTGTGGGTGAACCACTCGTTCTATAAGCGGCTCCTCAAGGGGGGTGTCCGCATCTTCGAGCGCGGCGGGGATTTTATCCACAGCAAAACCTTCGTCGCAGACGACTATCTGTCCTGCATCGCATCGGCCAATCTGGACTATCGCAGCTTCGACCTCAACTTTGAAGGTAATCTGTACGTGTATGATACACCCGTTGCGCTGCAATGCCGGCAGGTCTTCGAGACAGATATGCAGCTGTGCCGGGAAGTTACCCTGGAAGACATCCACTGGAGCATCCCGGAGCGTTATCTGCAAAGCTTTTTCCGGGTGGCGGAGATTCAACTTTAGTCGCCGGCTGGTGCACTATGGAATGAAAATTGAAGCGGCAGCAGTACCAGTAATAAACTTGAAACGTCATGAAAAAATTCTTATTTGCGGCAGCCATCGCCTGCCTGGCCCTTTTTACTTCCTGTGAGAAGGAGGGAGTCGAGAACACCGGAGACACCAGCGGAAACCTGTACGGGGTGTGGGTGCTGGACACCGTAGCCGAATCTGCCGGCGCCGGTAAGGAAGTGACCGAGACCGACTACTCCGGCGTCCACTTCTACCTGGCGCTGGGAGAATTCCCTTTCCCGCACGCCATTGCCAAGAAGGGCAGCTTTACGGACTTCGACCTGGACGATGTGGACGTGGATGCCGTAGGTATCACCTACAACGAGGACCAGAAGAAGATTTCGTTCAAGAAGACGATCTGGCTGTCGGACAATTTCCTGCAGTACAACATGATTCTCGACGGCACCTTGGACGTGCTGGAGCTCACGGACAAGAACTTTGTCATCCGCAAGTCCGATTCCTTTACCGGAAAAATCACCACTTACTACTACTCCAAGTATAAATAGCCGCCTGGGCCGGGTCAATAGAATTTCCGGGCCAGTTTCCGTACGTGCATGCCGAAGAACAGTTTCTCCAGGAATGAAGGTTTCTGGAAGACTGTCCTTAGGATGACGTCGATGGCTGCGTGCTTTCCGGCCAGTGCGTCAAACGCGGCATGGTCCTTTTTCCCGGTGTATTCCGTGGCAAATGCATCCCAGAACCGGTGGAACTGGTCCAAGGTCATGTGGAAAATGTTCTGGACCTGTTTCATCGGGGCGTAAACCTGACAGACCTGATACAGATGGCCGATGTCGAACAGCGGGTCTCCGCAGGCGAAACGGCCCAGGTCTATCCAGTAGTTTTTCCCGTCGGCCTGGATGACATTCCCCGGCTGGAAATCCCCGTGGGAACAGGTTGTGCTGTCGGGAAGGGTTTCGATATAGGAGCGGATTTTCTCGCGGTTTTTCCTGCTGACAAAGGTGGCTTTTTCTATGGCCAGAAGGGCCTGCTGCTTCCGGCTGGGGAAAAGGGAAGTATCGCAGGGCGTGGCGAAGAACGATTTGCCAAGGCGGGCAAGCAGGATACCCATCTCTTCCGTACGGGCGGGCTCGTCGTGGCAGATGCGGGAAAGGGATTTTTTGTTCCGGATCAGTTCCGCCAAAGTGGCATAGGCATCGCCCACACGCACAATTTCGTACATTTTCGGGGTGGGAAGCCCCAGCCGTTCTACCGCCTGGGAAATGTCAAACTCCTTTTTCACGCTCTCCAGGTCGTTGCTCCGGCTGTTGTTCACTTTCAGCATGATCCCGGGCTTCGACGGGTTCTCGTACGTTTTTCCGTTGCCGCCTTCGCCCGTCTGGTGCCAGGCAGACATGTCCATCTGCGGGTAATTGTCAGTAGCCATAAATCAGTCCGTATTTTTGGTGTAGTTTTTCCAGGCGTCCGTCCGACTTCATCTCGCGGATGGTTCTGTTAACCTGTTCCAAAAGGTCTTCCTGCCCTTTCCGCATCAGGACACCGATCTCTCCGCGGGTGAAGGGCTGCCCGATTAGCGGAGCCGCCAGGCGGGTGTCGCTGCGGACATACCAGGGGGCTTCGGTAATTTCCGTAATCATCACATCGGCTTTTCCTTCGGCCACTTGGGAGGGAATTTCTTCATTTTTGTCGTAAACGATGAGCGTGCAGTGCGGCAGGTTTTCCCGGGCGAATTTTTCATTGAGCCCGCCCGGATTCACCATCACCCTCACCTCCGGCTTGTCGATGTCTCCGAGCCCCTTGAACCGGCTGGCGTCTTCCTTCCGGCAGAGAAGGGTTTTGCCGTTGCGCAGATAGCCTTCCGACATGTCCATGATTTCCAGCCGGGCGTCCGTAATGGTGATGCCGCCGATCGCGAAGTCGAACCGTTCCGGGTCCAGGACATCGGCTGTCAGGGTGGGCCAGGACGTGGGCACGAAACTTACGCTGACCTCCAGGCTCTTGGCAATCTCTTCGGCCAGCTCGATCCCGAATCCCCAGTACTCGCCGGTTTCCGGCTCCCTGTAGCTAAGGGGCCGATAGTCTCCGGTGGTGCCCACAAGCAGGGTCCCTCTTTCCCTGATGTTGTCGGTCCAGGGGGTACTGGAAGCTTTTTTCTGTGTGCCGCAGCTGATGCAGAGAAGGCACGCTAGCAGTGTCGCTATAACAGGCTGGAGGATTCTGTTCATCGCTTTGTCTGGAAAAAACGCCGTGTAATGTATTCCGATGGCCAGTTTCCGATCTCCCGGAAACTGGCGCCAAACCTTGGCTTGGCCCAGCTTCTTTGCCCCAAGGTTCCGTATGGCAAAAATAGTAATTTTGGATTAAAGTGAAAAGTCTGTTATTGTTAAAAGCCTTGTGTCAATAAAGTCAAAGCACATGTTTGCAGCCGATTTTTGTGCCCGCACTCGGCTTTTGAAGCCCGCCGGGAACGTTTGGGGCCACTTTTCGTGCCCGCACCCGCCTGCTGCGTTGGTTCGAACCATCGGTTCTCGTCCTGCCAATAAAAGACGATGGCTGCCAAAAGGCAACCATCGTCTTTAGTAGACTACGGTGAAAAATTATCGAACCTTTTGGACGAATTGAAGAAGGTTGAAAGATTATCACAATACATTGAAAACCAGAGAAAGTGATTGGGTAGTATATATTAATCGGGAGAAAACCACTATATTTGAGATGTTATATTGGAAATCGCTATCATGAAAAAAATACTGTTTGGTTTTTTTCTATTCTCTGCATTTTGTGTCGCCTGTCGCGAACGTGATTCCTGGCCCCCTGAGACAAGTGGGCCTAACCTTCCTGTCCGCTACTGTGATATCCAGAAGGGAGACAAGGACAAAACGGTCATTGGCTACGTTCTGGTAGACACATCGGCCGTAAACTGGCTTGTGGATATTTGGATTGAAGGGGCTTCTGTGTTCACGCCTGAATTATCAGATATACGAAAAACAGAACGAATCTTGCAGAAAGAGTATTCTTCCATTCTATCGGAGCATGGATGGGATAAACAAGGTCATCTATATGAGGAGGGAGGTCTGAGGAACTATGCCCGACAATATGTTTTCATGAAAAGCCCGGAGGGTAAAAAGTATGTATATGTTAACTTCGTTCTATTGAGATGGGCGGATTTGGAAGATAAGGAGCCTCCATATTATAATCCGGATGACCCGTATTCAATACCACCGCCTCCACCTGAACGTCATGCTTTGAGTCGCTACTGGTTTATCGTCCATGATGGTGGAGACGGATTCTGGAGAGCTTTGCTGGACCTTGATAATGAAGTAATTCTCAATTGTAGTGTAAATGGACACGCATAGCATAATTGGAGGCCGATAGGCCGACAAGGGGGAGTTTGAGGGGGCACCGCCCCTTCAATAGCCCCACCGGGGCAGCCGCGAAGCGGCGGGGGTAAGGCATTTATGCCGGAGCTACAAATGCGAAAACCAGCCTAAGTGGCTGGTTTTCAATTGAGTAGACTACGGTGAAAAATTATCGAACCTTCTGGAGGACCTCCGGAAGGTGGAAAGATTCGCGCAGTTGCTTCCTGCAGCCGAGGTGATTATCCTGAATTGTTAAACCGAACATACAATTTGTAAAGTTTATTTGACAATTCGGAAAATTGTTTTTACATTTGTGGCAGATGTAATACTGTCAAT
>CAMHST010000021.1 GCA_946187865.1 uncultured Bacteroidales bacterium | reverse complement strand
GGGAGTTCTTCTCCCACCAGATGGCCGGTGCCCAGGAGCAGCAGCCCCGCTGGAAACGCGCCATGAGCGTGCCTAACGGCATCCTGGGCGAAGCCGTCGGCGAAATGTATGTCAGCCGCTACTTCCCCGAAAGCTCCAAGCAGAAGATGGTCGCCCTGGTGGAGAATCTGCGCACCGCCCTGGGCCAGCACATCGACGGCCTGGAATGGATGAGCGACGAGACCAAAGTCCGCGCCCGTGAGAAACTGGCCGCCTTCACGGTGAAGATCGGCTATCCGGACAAGTGGAAAGACTACAGCACCCTGGACATCAACCCGGAGAATACCTATTACGAGAATCTCCGCAATGCCAGCGCCTGGTACGTGAAAGACAACCTGGACAAGCTGGGCAAACAGACCGACCGCACCGAGTGGGGAATGACCCCGCAGACGGTGAATGCCTACTACAATCCCACCACCAACGAAATCTGCTTCCCGGCCGCCATCCTTCAGAAGCCCTTCTTCGACCCCGAGGCCGACGACCCGGTGAACTACGGCGGAATCGGTGTGGTGATCGGCCACGAAATGTCCCACGGCTTTGACGACCAGGGCTCCATGTTCGACGCTTCGGGCAATATGGTCAACTGGTGGACCCCGGAAGACAAGGCCAAGTTCACGGAGCTGGGCAAAAAGCTTGCCTCCCAGTTCGACGAGGTGGAGATCCTGCCCGGCGTACATGCCAACGGCGCCTATACCCTGGGTGAGAACATCGGCGACCACGGCGGCCTGTCCATCGCTTTCACGGCCATGGAGAATGCCATCGCCGGTAAGGAAGACCCGATGATCGACGGCTTTACCGCAGCCCAGCGCTTCTACCTGAGCTACGGCGCCATCTGGGCCCAGAACATCACCGACCAGGAGAAGGCCCGCCTGACCAACATGGATGTGCACTCGCTGGCCGAAAACCGCGTCAACGTGAGCGTGCGCAACTTCCAGAGCTTCTTCGACGCCTTCGACATCCACGAGGGTGACAAGATGTTCCGTCCGGAGCAGGAGCGCGTCCACATCTGGTAGTCCCGCATGGAGGCTGGCCGCTTCATAGCGCGGAAGCTTTCCTTCCAGGGAAATGTGGCGGTGATTGCCATCGCCGTCAGTTTCCTGGTGATGATTGTCGCCGTGGCCGTGTCGTCGGGCTTCCGCCGGGCCGTGCGCAGCGGCGTAGCCCAGATGACCGGAGACATCCGGATTCAACCGCAAGACCGTTCAGAAGGGGAGATGGCGTCCATTTCGCGCAATCTCCCCTCCCGGGCGGCCATTTTATCGGTCCCGGGCGTCCGGGACATCCGTCCTGTCGTGCTCAGAAGCGGCGTGGTCAAAAATGGAGACATCATCCACGGGGTGCTGGTCAAAGGCGTTGAACGGGCCGACTCCTCCCTCTTCGTCTCTGTCCCGGAGCGGCTTTCCCGCATCCTGGGCGTGGGGGTGGGGGACCAGCTCACCACATATTTTATCGGGGAACGGGTGCGGGTGCGCCGCTTCAGGATCAGCGCCGTCCACCGCGACCTGATAGAGATGGACGACAACCTCCTGATCTATGCCAACCTGGAAGACATGCAGCGCCTGAACGGCTGGGACACGGATCAGGTGTCCTGCCTGGAAGTGGAGGTGGCCGACACCTATCGCGGCCAGGAAGCGTTGGACGGGATTTCCGCGCAGGTGGGTGCCATCCTGCTGGACAGCGGAGTCCCCGAAGAGGAAGACTTGTACGTAAGCTCCTCCCGTCGGCAGTATCCCCAGGTGTTCGATTGGCTGGAGCTGCTGGATTTCAATGTGCTGGTGATTCTCCTGCTGATGACGGTGGTCGCCGGCTTCAATATGGTTTCGGGGCTGCTGATCCTGCTGCTCAGGAACATCTCCACGATCGGAACGCTAAAAACCCTGGGCATGGACGACAAGGCCGTGGGCGGGGTTTTCGTGCGGGTGGGTGCCGGCGTGGTGCTCAAGGGCATGCTTATCGGCAATGCCCTGGCCCTGCTTTTCTGCCTGGTTCAGGGAACTACGCACCTGATTCCCCTGGATCCGGCCAATTATTTTGTCTCGTATGTGCCGGTGCATGTGAATCTGCTCTGGATTCTGGCTGCCGACATCATGGCTTTTCTGGTCATTCTGGCCATGCTGTGGCTTACCGCCCGCTATGTTTCCCGGATAGACCCCGCCCAGACGGTCAAGGCCGACTGATTACTGCGGATAGAACCGGGTGTAGAAGGCGTAGATATCCAGGACGTCTTCTACGTACACCAGCGTCTGGGTGCCTTTGAACCCCGGGACGTCCGGGATGACGGAGGCGACACTGTCCCAGCGGGTGGCGTCCACGCCTTTCTCCCGGGCCGTCTGGATGGTCCTCAGAATTTTCCCTTCTCCTGCGTTATAAGCCGCCAGGGTGAATTTGATGCACTCGGTGGTGTCGGCCGCCGTTCCTGTAAACATGTTCTGCAGCCGTTTCAGATAGGTGGTGCCCACCGAGAGGTTCACGGATGGAATCAGCAGCGTGTCGGCGCTGTATCGGCTGCTGCGGATCTGCATCAGGCCCAGGGCGCCTTTGTGTGAGTTGGCGTCGGCGTGGAAGCGGGATTCCCGGTAGATGATGGCGCTCAGAAGGCGCCAGTCCCAGCCGATGGCCGCCGCGTATTGCTTGACCAGGGCGTCGTAGCTGCTGATGGTGGTCAGGTGGACGGTTTTTCCTTTCAGGTAGTCTTTCTGGAGTTGGTGGAAACGGGCTTCGGCCGACAGTTCTCCGATCCAGCGGTTCATCAGCATCAGGGCCTTGGTGTCTTCTTTCCGGAGTATCCAGACGGTTCCGTCCGGGAAAGGGCGGGTGGCCGCCAAGGCTTCCGGAAGGGAATCGGCCTTGGGGAGGACCACCAGGTCTACGGTCCCGTCCACGAGGGAATCCAGGTAGTCGGGGCCTTCTTCGGCTACGGTGATGGTGCAGGCCACGTCGTTGTCTCCGGTGAATTTCTGTACCAGCGCCTGCTCCATGGCCGCCCCTTCCCAGGGAAGGATGCAGCGGAGGGTGTCTTGCGGGCGAAGTTGCATCGGGCTGTGGTGCTGTTTCCTGGGAATGAGCAGGAGCAGCAGCGACGCCAGCGCAATCAGCAGATATCCTTTGTAGGAGGGCTTCATCAGCGTCCCATGTTTCCGAGCATGCCGCCAAGTCCTCCGGACGAAGAACCGCCTCCGAGTCCGCCGAATCCGCCTCCGCCGCCAAGTCCGGAACTGCCGGCCCGCTCAGACAGGGTCTTCTGCTTGCCCAGACGCGGGTAGAAGGGCCAGGAAATGCCGAATTTGATGGCTGTGGGGGTTTGGATGTAGTGGTGGGCGGTGAAATAGTCTTTCCGCTCGTTCGGCCAGCCGTTTCCGGCGTTTTCCAGCTTTAGGAAGATACAGGCTTTCTTCCACTGCAGGTTGATGAAAACGTCGAAGACGGGGCAGTTGCCGTAGAGCTCCTGATTCTGGGCCATGAATACGCCCGCCACCGGATTGAAGGACGGGGCGTACCACTGGGTGGTATAGCGGGCGTTGGCGCCCAGCTGCATGATCATGGTCTTAGGATCCACGACAACCAGTTGCAGGTACCAGCGCAGGTTCAGAGCCAGGGCGGGAAGTGGAATAACCTCCTGATTGGAGGATAGTTGGAAGAGGGCGCTGTTTTCCAGGTGGACAGGGCCCAGGACGAAGTCTTTCCTGAGGGCGGCCGACAGGACGCTCATGGGCGTGGTGTTTTGCCGGACGATGCCCAGGGTGTCGTAATAGATGTTTCCGGCCTCCAGCGCATATCCGACCGATGCATTCAGCCGCCAGCGGGGGATGTTTACCATGCCGGTGACGCGGGTGCTGGAGATTTTTCCGAATTCGTTGTTCCAGTTGTAGTGGTTGCTGTACAGCTGCTGCTCGTAGAAGCCGGGCTCCTTCAGCGTGGTTTCGAAGTGGGCGCCCACGGACAGCGGGCTTCCCGGATGCCGCCGGAACGGGAAGAAGTTGATCCGGGCATTGGCTTTCACGGCAAAGTCGTTGGCCTCATATCCTGCAAAGTTGTACATGCCCATCGCATCCCATTCCAGGTACTTTTTCAGCCTGCCCTCGGCCCCGACATACGTATACAGGGTGTTCCAGTTGACGTTGGCCGGTTTTTTCAGATAGTCTCCCGGCTGGAAGTGGTAGAAGGTCTGCAGGCGGTCTCCGATACCGCCTTCCACTTTGGACACGACGGCGTCTTCGCTCCAGGGCTGCAGGCGGACGAACACGCGGTTGTCCAGCCGGGCCACCCGCATGGAGTCTGTGCTCTTGGACGGATTGATGTTGAACACGTCGTTGTAGAAGGAGGACAAGGCCGACGAGGTCTGGTCTACATATTTCTTGGAATACGTCGTGTACTCCGACGAGGTGCCGATAAAGCCCGTGGTGACATTCGTGTTGAGGGTGTCTGCCGGGACCCAGCTCGTGTCTTTCCGGTGACGGAGCCTTTCGATGAATTCGAAGGGGATGCGGTAGCTCTGGTCGAAGAAGAAACTCCGTTTGGTATAGCGGTTGGATGCGGCTGCCAGGTTCACCTCTATTTCACGGGCGTCCACCGTGGTGTCCCGGACCCAGAAGTTGTCCTGGACGCCGCCGCTTTCCTGGCGGGTGAGCAGGTTGATGATCATGCCGCCGTGGGCCAGGTACTTCTTGCCCAGATAGTTCCCGGCTACCACATAGCTGCGGTTGGCCGTCTGCTCGTTTTTGAGGGTACCGGCACCGCCGTAACGCTTCATTTCCAAGGCTACATTCAGTTCCGGCAGGATATTCTGGGTGGTGAAGACGCGGTAGGAGTCTGCGCTGACCGAGCTGTTGGCGAACAGGTTCCCGTAATACTCCAGCTCCGTGTAGGGCGTCTTGGTATTGAACATGGGGAGGTTGGAAGGCGTGTAGGTCCAGCCCTCGTAGGGGGCATAGAAACTCACGGATTCATCCTGGTTCCGCTTGAAATAGTTATAGGTTTGCACGGCCGAGCCGGGCATGCCCAGCCAGCTGGCGCCTACGTCTTCCCGCATGAAGGGGTAGTCGTAGAAGTGGTAGTTGGCCGTGGTGTCCCAGTAGAAAGGCTCCACCTTGTTATTCAGGCGGTTATGCCGCCAGGTGACCAGACGCTTGTAGTAGAGCGAATCCGGCAGGAAGGCCGTTTCCAGGATACGGGGCGTGTTTTCCCGGATGCTGTCCCGGATGTTCTTGATGCTGTCTTTGATATGCTGGATGGAGTCTTGCCGATGTATGATGGCGGGCAGCTTGTAGTGCTCGTAGTCGTAGCGTTTGCGCTCCCGCTTGGACAAACCGGCGTACCACTTGTCGAACTTCTCCTTCTGGAAAGCGGCTGAATCGGCCAGGTAGATGGAGTCTATCCGGGGCCAGAGCAGGCTGTCTCCCTCTGCGATGAGCGAGTCCACGACAATCCGGTGGGTGAGGGAGTCTTTCAGGGCCACATACCACTGGTAGCGGAACGGGTCTGTCAGGCGGAGGCTGTCCGGGACCTTCATGGTGTCCCGGGCCATGATTTTAGGCGTAGTGTCCGCCTGGGGCTCGTCGGCAAAAAACCAGGCCTCTTCTTCTTCCTGCAGGCTGTCGGTGGCGGCTCTCAGGGAGTCCGGAATGTCTTTAAGGCTGTCGGCTGCGGCTTTTAGGGAGTCCGGAAGGGTTGCCGCGGAATGCTTGCCGGGCTGGGTGTCCTGTTGCACCAGAGTGTCCCGCACGGCGCCGGGGAACCACGCATGCAGCCGCGACGCCCGGGATATTTCCACTCCCAGGGTCTGGGCTGCAACGGCTCCTGCGATGGCTACAGGCACCAGTATGTCCGACCAAAACTTTGCCATAACTTGCAAATATAAGAAGAATTCGTCAAAAACCCTATTTCCACCCTTCACGGCTTGGGGCTCGGGCGGCATTTTTCCTTCGCTGTTTTAAGGAAACGCCTGTCGCTCAGTTATCTACGAAAATCCCCCGCTGCACTTTGCCAGCGGGGGATTAGCATAACTAACTAATTTATAACAGTTTACACAGAGATCATTTCCGTGGAAATCATGGTGGCGCAGCCCAGCACCAGCAGGACGATGAGGTCTATGAGCCAGAGGATGAAAATGACCAGTCCGGGGCGCCATGAAGGGGATTTGAAGCCGAAGATGAGCTGGATGCCGCCGTAGAGCATCCCCACGAAGGGGAGGATGACGGCGAGGGCGGCCAGTGCCACCACCCAGGGCGTTTCCAGCATGTTCAAGGCGGCGGGGGCATGGTCGGCCAGCTGGTCCAGGAATCCCAAGTACTGGGTGCCGAAGAGTTCATTCCCCTTGAGCCCCAGCACGGAGAGGGAAGCCAGCCCCGAGGTGCCGGTTACCAGCAGGATCAGGCCGATCACGATGAGGAAGACCTTCCCCATGGTCTTGGCTCCATCGGAGCGGACCACCTCCCTGGCCGTGTCTCCCATTTCCCGGATGCCGCTGCGCACATTGCGCTGGATGTCGTCCAGCGAACCGTTGTCTCCCTTCATGGCCCAACGCTCCTGCGCGGTGCGGGCGGCGGGCATGGCTACCCATAGAATCAGGTAAATAAAGGGGACCGAGAGGCTCCAGATGCCGCTTTCCGCCCCGGCGAAGAAGTTTACCGCCGTAAGGATGGCGAATCCCAGCCGCAGCCAGACCACGTCTATGTCGAAGTAGGTGGCCAGGCCGCTGCACACGCCGCCCAGCTGTTTGTTCTCCAGGTTGCGGTACAGTTTCCGGCGGGGCTTTTCCGGCTCCGGACCGGGCTCCGGGTCTTCCTCCTCAATCTTTTCCGGCCGGCCGATGATGTCGATGATGCTGCGGATGTCGGCCTCGGAGCCTACGCCGGACGTGCCGCATTTCTCCAGCAGCAGCTCGGCCATGCGCTCTTCGATTCCTTCCATGACCTCCTTGCCGCCTTCCTGCTGAAGGTAGTGGGTTTCCAGGGAGGAGAGGTATTCCTGCGCCAGTGCGGCGGCGTCTTTTTCGAGCGTGAAGGCATAGCCTCCGATGCTCACTTTCTCTATTTCTTTCATTTCCGTAAGGTTTCAATACTGTCCACCATTTCCTGCCAGGCCGAATCCATCTCCCCAAGCTGGGAGCGCCCCTTGTCGGTGATTACGTAATACTTGCGCGGCGGCCCCTGGGGGGATTCCTCCCAGCGGTAAGAGAGCAGGCCCTGGTTTTTCTGCCGGATCAGAAGGGGATACAGCGTCCCTTCCACCACAATCATGTTGGCCTTTTTCAGCTCTTCCAGGATACTGGAAGCATAGGCTTCCTGCTTGTTCAGGATGCTCAGAATGCAGTATTCCAGCACCCCTTTCCGCATCTGTGCGCGGATATTGTCACTTGTGGTTTCCATGCGCTTCTACTTTTTATAGTCCTCTTTGGCACTGCGGGCAAAGCGTGCCATATTCTCTGCCGTGGCGGGGATGCCTTGCATCTCGCACTGTTTGGCGGGCGTGTCGGCCGCCGGGATGGCAATCCACAGGATCACGTACACCCAGAATCCGGCCGATCCGCACAGCAGCGCCACCAGCATCAGCACGCGGATCAGGGTGACGTCCACGTCGAAATACCAGGAAAGGCCGGCGCACACGCCGCCCAGGCGCTTTTCCCATTTGTCCCGATAGAGTTTCTTCGGGGCCTTTCCGCTTTCACGGGCGGTGTAGTCGCCGGAAGCATAGGAGGCTCCTGCACTGTTCTCTGCCGAGCCGTCCGGCATGCCCAGCGTGGAGGTCACTTTTTCCACCAGCGCCAAGGAAACCACGCGGGAACTTTCTCCCACTTCCTGGTAAAACAGTTCTGCGATCCGTCCTTCAATCTCTTCCATGACCTCTCCTTTCTGAAGTTCAGAAACGGTGAGCTTGGCGCGGAAATGTGACAGATAGGCCGACAGGCGGTTGTAGGCATCCTCGTCGAGGGTGAAATTGCGCCCTCCGATACAGGCATTGGTAACTTTTTTCATTTCTCAAAATATTTGTCGATGCAAAGATATAAATTTTTTTCAATACCTTGCAAGACAAAGTACCTAAATTTTCAAAAAATTTGTATCTTTGGACCGAAAACCTATAATTATGGCCATAAAAATCAATTTGGAACCTTCCGAGACAGAGCTTTTCTGCTCGTCGAAGTGGTGGGGAGACCCGGACCTCCCCGCCGACATGGAATACCCGCTTGCCCATGTAGAGGAAGACGGGGAAAGTTACGACTATCCGCTCACCTTCCTCTGCCAGATCGACTGTGAGGAGATCGCCCCGCTGGATCCGGAGGGCCTCCTGCCGCACCAGGGCATGTTCTATGTATTCGCCGGCATCGACGAGTATCTGGGCTGGGGGAGTCCTTTCCACAACGGGCCCGGCGAATGGGACCGCAAACAGCTGGTGGTGAAATACACCAAGTCCGTGAACATGGAAACCTTCCGGAGCGCCATCCTGGTGGACGATGACGACAATCCCCTGACGGAGCCCGCCGTGAAGATGACCTTCGAGCCCTGTGCGGACGACGCCCCCTGCACCCGTCTGCTGGGCAGTCCCGGCCCCGGCGCGCCGGACCATGTGAATTTCCTGCAGATTGTTTCCGGCACCGCCGGGCTGGAGTTCCCGGAAGGGGAGGTCCTCCGGGTCCTGTGGACCGCGGCCGAGCACGCCAAAGGGAACTGGAAGCGGGTCAAGGCTATCCTGCAATAACGAAATCCGGGTGCGCCGCATGGTGCACCCGGATTCACATATAAGTATAAGTCCTATTTCAGCAGTTCGTGGGAGCTGGTCATGGCCTTGGGATCCAGGGCCTCGTCCAGTTTCTCCTTGGTCATGTAGCCGTGCTCCAGCACCAGGTCGTAAACGCTGCGGCCGGTTTCCAGGGCTTCTTTGGCCACTTTGGTGGAAGTCTTGTAGCCGATATAAGGGTTCAGGGCGGTGACAATGCCAATCGAGTGCTTCACCATCTCGTAGCAGTGCTCTGCATTGACGGTGATGCCGTCTACGCACTTGGTGCGCAGGGTGTTCATCACGTTAATCAGCCAGGTCTGGCTTTCCAGGATGCACTGGGCGATCACGGGCTCCATCACGTTCAGCTGCAGCTGGCCGGCCTCTGCGGCGAAACACACGGCGGTGTCGTTGCCGATTACCTTGAAGCAGACCTGGTTGGTGACCTCGGGAATGACCGGGTTCACCTTGCCGGGCATGATGGACGAACCGGGGGCCATGGGCGGAAGGTTAATCTCGTGCAGGCCGCAACGGGGACCGGAAGCCATCAGACGCAGGTCGTTGCAGATCTTGGAAAGCTTGACAGCCAGGCGTTTGAGCGCGGCGGAATAGCTTACATAGGCGCCGGTATCAGGCGTGGCTTCCACCAGGTCCGGGGCTTTCTCGAAGCTGTCTCCGGAGAACTCGCTCAGGCGCTTGGTGCACAGCTCGGCAAAACCGGGAACGGCATTAAGGCCGGTGCCGATAGCGGTTCCGCCCATGTTGATTTCCTTCAGGAGCACGGCATTGCGGTTGAGGTTGGCGATTTCCTCTTCCAGGTTGTTGGCGAAGGCATTGAATTCCTGGCCGGAAGTCATGGGAACGGCGTCCTGCAGCTGGGTGCGGCCCATCTTGATGATGTCCTTGAATTCCTCTCCCTTGGCGCGGAAGGAGGCGATCAGCTGCTGCAGGGCGGCTTCCAGATGACGGTTCATGCGGAAGAAGGTATAACGGAAAGCGGTGGGATACGCGTCGTTGGTGCTCTGGGCGCAGTTCACGTGGTCGTTGGGGGAGCAGTACTGGTACTCGCCTTTCTGGTGGCCCATCAGTTCCAGGGCGCGGTTGGCGATGACCTCGTTGGCGTTCATGTTCACGGAGGTGCCGGCGCCGCCCTGCATCATATCCACCGGGAACTGGTCCCACAGCTTGCCGTCCACGATCTCCTTGCAGGCTGCGATGATGGCGTCAGCGATCTTCCGGTCCAGCACGCCCAGCTCCGCGTTGGCGCTGGCGGCGGCCATCTTCACATAGGCCATCGCGATGATGTACTCCGGGTAGTCGTACATGTGCGTGGTGGAAATCTTGTAATTGTTGAGCGCCCGCTGCGTCTGTACGCCGTAGTAGGCATCGATGGGAACCTGAAGTTCACCCAGAAGGTCGCTTTCGACCCTGAATTTGGTTTCTGCCATAATGATTATAGTTTGATTAGTAACATTTGATTCTGTACATAAGGCCCAACTCTATGCGGTGGACGTTGCTGGGGGGGATGGCGTCGGATATCGAGTAGCGATAGGTTCGGCCGACATAAGCCAGGAAAAAACGCAGGTCCTGGTCGGGCATCGGGTAATACTCCAGGCTGCCGATCAAGCCTGTGGATGTGCGGTGGTATCTGAAGAGATGGTCTTTGTCGGCCTGGGCGGTCTCGTACATGGCTTTTCCCATCAGGTTCCACTTGGGCGCAAACTGCCAGTTGAACTTGGTGAGGAAGGTCTGGTACACCACGTCAGTGGCATAAATGCCGGGGGTAAGGCCCATTTCACTGGTGACGATGCGCAGGCGGTCCAGCTCTTCGTTCGAGCGGATATAGTCCACATACCACTGGAACTTGGGAAGCTTCAGCTGCTGGCCCAGGAAAACCATAACGTCGTGGTAATTCCCATTGCCGGCCTTCTTGGCCTGGGTATAGGAGCCGATAGCCCAGCGGGTGTTGAACTTGCCGCCGAAGAAGCTGCCGTTCCAGTTGAAGATATAGGCGAGCGGATGGGCCGACGCCTCCAAGGGAGCTCCGGAGAGGGTCCGGGCGTCTGTACCGTACTCGTCGGCGAACTTGCCGCTGTAGGAGTCGGAGATGTTCACCACGAACTCCTGCCCGGGCACAGGGGCCCAGAGGAAGGCCACCCCGGCCAGGAAGTTGTCCATGTTGTCCACCATATCCGAATACTGATAGATATACATCGGGTTTTCGTCAAACTCAAAGCCGCCCCAGAACTGGCACATCTTTCCGCCCTGGATAGCGAACTTGTCGTTGAATTTCCAGCCCACCATCATAATGTCCGTGGCCTTGGCAAAGTTTTCCTCGCTCATGGCGCCCTGCGCCTTGTTCAGTCTGTGGCGCAGGCGGTAAGTGAGGTGGTCGCCGAACTGCCCCTTGATTTCCAGTCGCAGCTGTTTGGCACGGAAGGCGCCGGAGAGGTTGCCGCCGGCTGCCGTTTCCTGAAAGCTGGTTCCATAGTTTAAGAACAGGTTGAAGCCTTCGGTTTTCTTCTCCAGCTTGAATACGCGCTCTGCCAGGGAAGTGTAGTCTCCGTCATAGCCTCCGTTTCCGGTATTGCCACCCTGGGCAAAGGCCGTGGCGGCGACAAGGGCCGCCATGGCACAAAGATACAGTTTTTTCATGCTTTTCTAGTACTCCATGAAATATTCCTGGATCTTCTCCCAATCATGGGTTCGGGTAAGGGCGAGCATCAGCAGTACGCGGGCTTTCTGGGGATTCAGGTCCAGGGAGGCCACAAAATGGTATTTCGCGTCGTCCACTTCGCTGTTCAGGCAGGTGGGGCCGGTGGGACAGCGGCTGGAACGCACAATCTGGATGCCTTTCTGCTGGGCTTCCACCGCCACCTCGAACACGTCCTTGTAGAAGTTGCCGTCGCCCACGCCGGCCAGCACGATACCGTCGAACTTGGCATCGACAAAGGCTTTCATGGGAAGGGCGGAGGCATTGGCATAGCCGTACACGATTCCCACCTGGGGCAGTTTGTCCAGGCCGCTCACGTCGAAGACGGACTCGGTGGTGTGCTTGTTCATGGGGCGCTGCAGCATGTGCGCCTCCCCGTTGTAAACATAGCCGATAATGCCGGAAGGACCGCCTTCGAAGGTGTCGCAGTCTATGGTGTGGGTCTTGATAACCGTCTTGGCGTCCAGCAGCTGGTTGTTCATGCAGCACAGCACCCCCATGCCCTCGCAGGCGGGAGAGACGGCGGCGGCTACGGCGTTGTACAGGTTGGCGGGACCGTCGGCGCTGATCGCCGTGGAAGGACGCATGGACCCGGCCATAATCACGGGCTTGTCACTTTTTACCGTAAGATTCAGGAAATAAGCCGTTTCTTCCATGGTGTCCGTTCCGTGGGTGATTACCACGGCGTCGTAGTCTTCCTCTTCCAGGAGCTGGTTCACGCGTTTGGCCAACTTGAGCCAGACCTCATCGTTCATGTCCTGGGAACCGATGTTCACCAGCTGTTCACCGCTTACGTCGGCCAGGTCCAGAATCTGGGGAACGGCGTCGATAAGGGTCTGGATGCCCACCTGCCCGGCAGTATAGGCCGACGAGGAGGAGCTGGAACTGACCCCGGCGATGGTACCGCCCGTAGCGACGATACGCACCTTCGGTTTGGCGGAAAGGGAAATGCAGCAAAGGAGCGTTGCAGCAGCAAACGCAATGACTTTGAGTCTTTTCATAATTATGGATTGGTTAATGGTTTATACGATTTGGACGAGCAGGAGCCCCACCCCTATCGAGACAAAGGTGGTGATGAAACCGGCCAGCTGGAAGGAATGGTTGACCACGTATTTGCCGATCCGGGTGGTGCCGGTGCGGTCGAAGCCGATGGCGGCCACCTCTGTGGGGTAATTCGGGAGGAAGAAATAACCGTTCACGGCGGGGAACAGGGCCAGCAGCACCAGCGGCGGAATGCCCATGGCCAGCCCCACCGGGTACAGGGTTTTTACCGTGGCGGCCTGCGAGAACAGCATGATGCTCATCAGGAACAGCGGAATGGCGAACAGCACCGGGTATTGGGTGAACACGCCGGCCACGCTGCCCAGGATGGTTTCCTTGTTACCTTCGAAAAAGGTGCTGCCCATCCAAGCAACGCCGAAGATAGACACCAGGGCGGTCATGCCGGAGGAGAACACGTTGCCCTTCACGGCTTTTTTGACGTCGGCCTTGCTCACCAACAGGATGAGGGCGGCGATGGACATCATGGTCATTTCGATGGTGGCGTTCATGCTCACAGGCTCTCCGTTGAAGGAGGGACGGAGGGCGGGAAAACTGCCGAAAAGCACCACCAGGACCACCCCCAGCAGGAAAGCCAGCACAGCCCATTTGGCGCGGGGATTGATTTCCTTCTCCCCTTCCTGGACCTTGTCTTCCAGCAGCCCTTCGCGGAGCCTGCGCTGATACTCGGGGTCTTCTTCCAAGGGTTTCCCTACGAAATTCTGGACGAAAGAAGCCGCCAGGATGGCTATCAGGGAAGCCGGAATGGTGACCATGAAAATCTCCCGCATGCCGATTCCCTCCGCACCCAGCAGGCTCTGCGACAGGATGGCGGCGGTGGCGGCGGAAACGGGAGAGCCGGTAATTCCCAGCGAGGCCGATATGGTGGCCACGCTCAGCGGCCGTTCCGGCCGTATTTTGGCCTTGAGCGAAATCTCCGAGATAATCGGAAGCAGGGCGTAGCAGGTGTGCGCCGTACCGGCCAGCAGGCAGAACAGCCAGGTGACCAGCGGCCCGTAGAAAGTGATGTGGTTGGGGTGTCTCCGAAGGAAGCGGGCGGCTGCTTCCACCATATAATCGAGGCCGCCGGCAGCCTGCAGGGCCGCCGAGGCTGTAATCACGGCTACGATGATGAGCATGACATCGATAGGGATGTTCCCCGGTTCCAGTCCAAAGACGAACACGAGGATGAACACCCCGACCATCCCGTACATGCCCAGGCCGATGGAGCCCACGCGGGCACCGATGAAAATCATGGCCAGGACAATGGCCAGCTGAATGAAAAGCAACACGGTGGTTACAGTTTTTTGTGTCTTGCGTTTAAGTGGTCTGCAAAGATACGCAAGTTTCCCGATAAAGCGAAAAAAAAGGCGGTCCCTTCCGGACCGCCTTAGCCAAGCCGCTCATGCAGAATTATTCTGCCGGCGAGAAATCGTCTTTGCCTACACCGCACAGGGGGCAGACCCAGTCGGCGGGGATGGCCTCGAAGGGGGTGCCGGGAGCGATGCCGCTGTCCGGATCGCCTACTTCAGGGTCGTAGACGTAACCGCAGATGTTGCATACGTATTTCATGATCCGATTATTGATGGGTTAATGGTTTACAGGCCGATGGTCTTGAAGAAGTCGTTGCCCTTGTCGTCTACCAGGATAAAGGCCGGGAAGTCTTCCACCGTGATTTTCCAGATGGCTTCCATGCCCAGCTCCGGATACTCCACGCACTCGATGCTGCGGATGCTGCTCTGGGAGAGCACGGCAGCCACACCGCCGATGGTTCCCAGATAGAAGCCGCCGTGCTTCTGGCAGGCGTCCGTGACCACCTTGGAGCGGTTGCCCTTGGCGATCATCACCAAGGATGCGCCATGGTCCTGGAACTCATCTACATACGGGTCCATGCGGTTGGCCGTGGTGGGGCCCATGGAGCCGCAAGGGTAGCCGGCGGGCGTCTTGGCCGGACCGGCGTAGAGGATCGGGTGGTCCTTGAAATAAGCGGGCATGTCTTCTCCGGCATCCAGGCGGGCCTTGAGCTTGGCATGGGCGATGTCACGGGCCACGATGATGGTCCCCTTCAGGTTCACGCGGGTGCCCACGGTGTATTTGGAAAGTTCTGCACGCACGAAGTCAATGCCTTTGTCCAGGTCTATTTCAATGCCCTTGGGGCCCTCGCCGGGACGGCGGAATTCTTCAGGGATAAGCTCCGAAGGGTTCATGTCCATTTTCTCGATCCAGACGCCGTCGGCGTTGATCTTGGACTTGATATTGCGGTCTGCGCTGCAGCTTACGCCCATGCCGATAGGGCAGCTGGCACCGTGACGCGGAAGGCGCACCACGCGGATGTCGTGGGCCAGGTATTTGCCGCCGAACTGGGCGCCCAGGCCGATCTTCTGCGCTTCCTTCAGCAGTTTTTCCTCCAGGTCGATGTCACGGAAGGCGCGGCCGGTCTCGTCTCCGGTGGTGGGAAGGGCATCGTAGAACTTGATGCTGGCCAGCTTTACGGTAAGGAGGTTCTTTTCGGCCGAGGTGCCGCCGATCACGAAGGCGATGTGGTAAGGCGGGCAGGCCGCCGTGCCCAGCGAACGCATCTTCTCCACCAGGAAGGGAATGAGGGTGCCCTCGTTCTGGATGGTGGCCTTGGTCATGGGGTAGAAGTAGGTCTTGTTGGCGCTGCCGCCGCCCTTGGCCACCATGACGAAGCGGTATTCGCTGCCCTGGGTGGCCTCAATGTCTATCTGCGCGGGAAGGTTGCACTTGGTGTTCACCTCGTTATACATGTCCAGCGGGGCGTTCTGGCTATAGCGGAGATTCTCCTGGGTATAGGTGTTGAAAACGCCCAGGCTCAGGGCTTCCTCGTCCTCGAAGTCCGTCCACACGTGCTGTCCTTTCTCGCCGTGGATGATGGCGGTGCCGGTGTCCTGGCAGAAGGGAAGCACGCCCTTGACGGAAGTTTCTGCGTTGCGCAGGAACTGCAGGGCCACGTATTTGTCATTGTCGGAGGCTTCCGGGTCCTTGAGGATGGCCGCCACCTGCTGGTTGTGGGCGCGGCGCAGCATGAACTGGCAGTCGTGGAAGGACTGCTGGGCAACCAGCGTAAGGGCTTCCGGAGACACCTCCAAAAGGGTTTTGTCACCTGCTTGAATGGTTTTTACCAGTTTCTCGGAACCGGGAATCTTGTAATACTCTGTTGTGTCGGGGCCCAACTGGAACATGGGCGCATATTTGAAATCAGGCATTATAGTGAAGTGTTATAGTTTCAATCCCGGCAAAGTTAACCAATCTGAACCACCTTCGCAAATCTTTTGGGACGTTTGAGTCCAATCCCCTCATTCTTCCATGAACAGCTCGGCCTTCAGGTCTTTGACAGCTTGGGTAGCATAATTATACCAGAAGGTGTCGTCCGACTTGGCCGCCTTGAGGTAGCGTTGGTACCAGTCCAGTGCGTTTTTCTTATCACCCGTGCGTTCCAGCGCATAGGCAATGCGCGGATAGGTGTTGATGTAGTCGGGCTTGAAGGTCTGCGCTTTCCGGTAGGCGGTAATGGCGTTTTTCCACTGTTCCCGCCCGAAATAGCTGTCGCCTTCTCCCTTATAGCTGTTGTATAGCTGGTTTACGGGGAGCGTGAGCATTTCCAAAGCCTTTTCGTACCAGTCGATGGCTTCCCGGGACGTGACCCGGAGATATTCCCCCGCGATGTCCAAGGCCAGCGCAACGCTGGAGGAGTCTTTCTGCCAGGCAGCCAGCAATTCCTGCCGGGCCAGAAGGTAAATGTTGATTTCCCGGTAACTGATTCCCAGATAATAATGCGTGGCGTAGGAATCGTCCCCGTCCTTGGTCAATGCGTCAAAGATGTCGGCCGACTTCCGGTAGTCATCCGTCAGAAAATACGCCATGCCCTGGAGCTGCCGCACGGGAATGCTGGTGGGATCGTTTTCCAGGAATGACTCGGCCACCTCTTTGGCTTGGGGATAGTTCTTTTGCCGGAGCAGCACGTCCACGGTTTTTACCGCATAGCTCTCCCTGGCGGGATTCCGCCGCAGTGCAGACGAATAATACGACAAGGCCGAATCCAGCATGTTCATCTGGGCGAAAGCGTCCCCCACCAGCGAAACGGCCGGAAGGAGGCTGTCTTTTTGCAGGAGCTCCTTCCCGGCATTCACCGTTTCCGGATAGGCTTTTGCCCGGTACGAAAGGGTCAGATAGCGCATCCGATAGCCCAAGTTATCCGGATCCAGCTGCATCAGGATGCCATACAGGGATGCCGCATCCTCCGAATAGCCGGCCTGGAAATGGCAGTCTGCCAGTTCTCCCATGACTTCCGTATCCATGCGTCCCGGTTCCATCAGGGAAGCCAGGGATTCGGCGGCGGCATCGAATCGGTACTGTTGCTTCAGGATGCGGGCCTGGGCAAGCACCGAGTCACGATGGGTGGTCTGCGCTCCCAGGGAAACGCAGACCAGCATGCAAAACAGCAGAAATGCCGATTTTCTCATCGTATTTGGTAAATTACCGGGAAAGTAACCGTTACCGGAACCAATTCTCCGTTTTCGTTTTTCCCCGGAGTCCATCGGGGTGAAGCTGAGATTACGCGTAGCGCTTCGGCGTCCAAAGCCTCGTGGGCTCCTTTGAGCACCGAAACATTCCGGACGGTCCCGTCGACATCTATGGTAAACTGCAAGAATACGCGCCCCTGAATCTTTTCGGCTAAAGCCTCGGGCGGATATTTGAGTTGGGAATTCACCCATTTGGCGAATTCATTTGGATCTCCGCCATTAAAGGTAGGCTTTTCTACTACAAGCTGGAAGGGAACATTCTCTTTGTCCAAAGCATCGGCTTTGGTGTGGGGCTGATCCGTCACCGGAGCCGGTTCCACGGACTCGGTGGAGCGAGCCGGGTTGCAGGCAAACATGAAAGCAGCCAGAATGGGGACAAGTGCCAGATACGACAGGCGCAGGAGGGGAGAAGATGAAGGTTTGAGCATCATGGTGATACGGTTTTTGAGTTTGGCGTGCAGAAAGCCGCTGGCCATGGAAAAACGCTGTTCCCCTACGGCCTTCCGCACAAGAAGCAGTTGATATTGTGTTGCATCGATGCCTTTTTGGATAACGCCTTCGTCGGCCTGGAATTCGTGAAGGAGCTGGAGTTCCGTGCGCATGATCCACACCAGCGGATTCCACCAGTGCAAGACTTGGAACGGGGCGAATAGCAGGAGGTCCAGCGAGTGGCGGAAACGCACGTGCATGGTCTCATGGGTGAGGATGGTGGGATGCTCCCTGAAATCCTTCCTGCCCATCACGATTATCCGCATCCAGGTGAAGGAGGGGATGTCGCTGTCCAGCAGTATCAGTCGGTATCCCTTCTGCCGCAGGGTTTCTCCGCTCCGTATGGTCCGGTCCATCTTCCAGGCCGACCTCAAAAGAAGTCCCAGGGCGACAAGCACCCCCGCCGCGTATAGCGCCAGCACCACTTCCATCCACGGGAAGGCCTGCCGGGGCATAACCGCATCTACGGGTGCATTTCCCGCCATTAAGGTGAGCAGGCCTCCTTCGGCAGAGCCGGCAGCTGCATTCCGGATCCGGATGAAGGGCAGCAGCAGGCAGAGGTAGGATCCTGCCAGCAGCGTTATGCGGTTAAAACGGAAGAAGGTGGTACGGCGCATCACCAGCAGGAAAAATGCGTAGAACAGACTCAGGTAGAGCCCGCTCCGTCCCAGGTATAAAAGGAAAGCGTCCATCTTATTTTTTGTTCTCTATCCGGGCGATCAGTTCCTTGAGTTCCTCCAGGTTCATCCGGTCTTCCTCCACGAACTGCGACACCAGTGCAGTGTAGGAGTTGTTGTAATAGCGGGCCACGACGTCTGACACCGTACTGCCGCGGTACTGGCGCTCGCTGGTTTTCACCTTGTAGCGGAAGGTGTTGGCTACGGGCTCCCTTTCCAGGAAGCCCTTCTCTTCCAGAAACTTGACCAGCGTTGCCACGGTATTGTAATGGGGCCGGGGCTCCGGGATGTAACTGACCAGGTCACGGATAAACAGGTCTCCGTGCTCCCAGAAAATGTTCATGAGCTGCTCTTCTTTTGCGGTTAGTCTCTGCTTCATGGTCTCATGTGTTTTTTGCAAATATACATAAATATTTTCAATCTCCTAATTTTTTTAGGATATTTCCGTAAAAAAATAGGAGGTGGAGTTCCACTTCCTATTTCCGGTTATTGAATTCGGCCCCGGTCATGAAATTCGGCCACGGCCGTGAAAAAGGCGTCGGCCGATGAATTGAGCGCCGTCTCTACCGAGTCCTGTATCACGCCGATGATAAAGCCCACCGCGACGGCCTGCATGGCGACGTCGTTGCCTATCCCGAAGAAAGAGCAGGCCATGGGAACCAGCAGCAGCGACCCGCCGGCAACGCCGGAGGCCCCGCAGGCGCCCAGGGTGGCGATCACGCTCAGGAAAATGGCGGACAGGAAACTTACCTCCACCCCTACCGTATGGGCCAGGGCCAGCGACAGGACGGTGATGGTGGCGGCCGCCCCGTTCATGTTGATGGTGGAGCCCAGCGGGATGCTCACCGAGTAGAATTCCTCATCCAGGCCGAGCTCCTTGCACAGCTGCATGTTGATGGGAATGTTGGCGGCGGAGGAACGGGTGAAGAAGGCGTTGATGCCGCTGACCCGGATGCATTTCCACAGCAGGGGATAGGGGTTCCGGCGCAGGAAGATCCATGCGATGGCCGGATTGATGATAAAGGCCGTAGTGCACATGCACCCTACCAGCAGGAGCACCAGTTTCCCGTAGTCCCGGAAGATTTCCAGGCCGCTCTCCGAGACAGAGGTGAACACCAGGCCCAGGATGCCGAAGGGAGCGAACTGGATGATCCAGCGGACCATCTGGGAAACGGCGTCGGCCAGGTCTGACACCACCTTGACCGTATGCTCGGAGGCCATCTTTTTCAGGGCGGCCCCGGCCACGAGGGCCCAGAAGAGGATGCCGATGTAGTTGGCCTGGGAGAGGGACTGGACGGGATTGGAAACCAGGTTGCCCAGCAGGGTGGAGAAAACGTCGGCCAGGCCGCCGGGCGCCGTATTGGGAACGGTTTCTCCGCTGAGCTTGATGGTGACCGGGAAAAGGAAACTGCCCACCACGGCCACGATGGCGGCCACCATGGTGGTGAGCAGATACAGGGTGATAACGGTGCGGAACCGGGCGCCCAGGCCGCCCTGGGCCTTGGCGATGGCCGAGCACACCAGCAGGCCCACCAGTACCGGGGCGATGGCTTTCAGGGCCCCGACAAAGACTTCTCCCAGCAGGCCGATGCCCTTCCATTGGGGAAGAAGAAGGCCCAAGACGGTACCGATGACAAGGCCTCCCAGGATGCGTAGCACCAGGGAGGTCTCTGTCCACTTCTTGAGCGCGGAAGAAAGCCGGTTCATGGCTTAGAACACAAGCAGATACAGACCGGCTGCGACGGCGGCGCCCACCATGGGGCCGGCCACAGGCACCCAGCTGTACCACCAGCCGCTGTCCCGTTTCCCCTGGATGGGCAGGACGGCATGGGCGCAGCGGGGACTCAGGTCACGGGCGGGATTCAGCGCATAGCCGGTGGTTCCGCCCAGCGACATGCCGATGGACATGATCAGGCAGGTAACCGGCCAGGAGCCCAGGGAGCCGGTGGAAGCGGCCACGGAACCCACCTGGAAGGCGTTTCCTTCGAAAGCCAGGGCCAGGATGACAAACACCAGCAGGCAGGTGGCGATGACCTCGCAGAGGAAGTTGCGCCAGGGATTGCGGATGGCCGGCATGGTGCAGAAGGTGCCCAGCATGGTGTCCGGCTCATCAGAAGTGGCCTGATAGTGATCCTTGTAGAACACCCAGACCAGGCAGGCGCCCAAAAAGCCGCCCAGCATTTGGGCCACGATATAACCGCAAACGCTGGCCCAGGGGAACGTGCCGGCGATGGCCAGCCCCAGGGTGACGGCCGGGTTCAGGTGCGCCCCGGAAACGGGACCGGCGATGAGCACGCCCATCATCACGGCGAGCCCCCAGCCCAGGGCCACGACCACCCATCCGGCGCCTTTGGCCTTGGAATGTTTGAGGGAAGTGGCGGCGCATACGCCGTCGCCCAGAAGTACCAGCACCAGCGTGCCGATGAATTCGAAGATGTACTGCTGCATATTGCTTAACGGGTTAAAGTTCTGGAAATAGCGGTGGCCCAGCCTTTCTTGGCGGGCTCCATGTCTGCGCCGGAAGGCGTGAATACGCGTTCCGCCTTCCACTGCTTGCGGATGTCCTCCAGGGAATCCCAGTAGCCTACGGCCAGTCCGGCCAGGTAGCAGGCCCCCATGGCCGTGGTCTCGGTAACCTCCGGCCGGATGACCGGGGTGCCCAGGATGTCGGCCTGGAACTGCATCATGAGGTTGTTGCGCGAGGCGCCGCCGTCTACCTTGAGTTCTGTCAGGGGCACGCCGGCGTCCTTTTCCATGGCGCCCACGATGTCCATGGTCTGGAAGGCGATGCCCTCCAGGGCGGCCCGGGCGATATGGGCGGCGGTGGCGCCGCGGGTGATGCCGCAGATGACCCCCTGCGCATACTGGTCCCAGTAGGGGGCGCCCATGCCGGTGAGGGCGGGCACGAAATAGACCCCGCCGTTGTCCGGGACACTGGCGGCCAGCGCTTCAATCTCTGAGGACGAGCGGATGATGCCCAGTCCGTCCCGGAGCCACTGGACCACGGAGCCGCCCACGAAGATGGAGCCTTCCAGGGCGTAGTTCACTTTGTCGCCGATCTTCCAGGCCACGGTGGTGAGGAGGTTGTTCTTGGAAAGGATGGGCTTTTCGCCGGTGTTCATCAGCAGGAAGCAGCCCGTGCCGTAGGTGTTCTTCACCGAACCGGGTTCCGTGCACATCTGGCCGAAGAGGGCGGCCTGCTGGTCTCCGGCGATGCCGGCGATGGGAACCTCGTGCGCGAAGATGGTGGTCTTGGTGTGGCCGTACACCTCCGAAGAGGAGCGGACGGACGGCATCATGGAAAGCGGAATATCCAGCAAATCAAGCAGTTCCTGGTCCCACTGGAGGGTGTGGATATTGAAGAGCATGGTGCGGGAGGCGTTGGACACGTCGGTGATGTGCACCTGCCCGCGGGTGAGCTGCCACACCAGCCAGCTGTCCACGGTCCCGAAGCGGAGTTTTCCGGCCTTCGCCTTTTCCCGGGCGCCTTCCACATGGTCCAGGATCCATTTGATCTTGGTTCCGGAGAAGTAGGCGTCGATGATGAGCCCCGTCTTCTCCCGGATTTTGTCCACAAGGCCCTGCGCCTTGAGCGTGTCGCAGAATTCGGAGGTGCGGCGGTCCTGCCAGACAATGGCGTTATACACGGGCGTGCCGGTCTCTGCATCCCAGACGATGGTGGTTTCCCGCTGGTTGGTAATGCCGATGGCGGCGATTTCCTTTCCGCCGATTCCGATCTTGGAGATGGATTCCGCGATGACGGCGGCCTCACTGGACCAGATTTCCATAGGGTCGTGTTCTACCCAGCCGGGTTTCGGGAAATGCTGGGTGAATTCCATCTGGGCCGTGGAGCAGATGTGCCCTTCATGGTCGAAGACAATGGCGCGGGAAGAACTGGTTCCCTGGTCCAATGCCAGAATGTATTTGCTCATATGCTAATTGGTTATGTTTGAACAGGTGTTTTTTTATCACACAAATATAATCAATTATTGCTACCTTTGCAAGAATGGAAGTACGGCTTGCACACCATGGGGACATCCCCGCCATCATGCCCGTCATAGAGGCGGCCAAGGGAATCATGCGCGCTTCCGGCAACGTGAACCAGTGGACAAACGGCTATCCCTCGGAGGAAACCATCCGGGGGGACATCGGCCTGGGGAACGGATACGTCGTTGTGCACGAGGGGGAAATTGCCGGGTATTTCGCCTTCATCGCCTCTCCGGAGCCCACCTACGCCCGGATTTATGACGGCGCCTGGCTGGATAACGAGAAGCCTTACCACGTGGTACACCGCATCGCCAGCGTGCCTCAGGTGCACGGTATCTTCCACGCCATCATGGAATTCTGTTTCTCCCGGGACCCCAACATCCGGATAGACACCCACCGGGACAACCGCATCATGCAGCACAACATCCTCAAGCACGGGTTTTGCTACTGTGGCATTATCCTGCTTGCTTCGGGAGACGAGCGCCTGGCCTACCAGCGCCTTCCCGGCCAAACCAACCAAGAACCTTAGCATGAAAAGAATCATCCTTCTTCTCCCCCTTCTCCTGCTGTCTTCCGCCCTGTCGGCCCGGACAGCCCCTGCCGCCGTGGTCATCCCGGACAGGCAGGTTTCCCTGTCAGACTTCGGGGGCGTCCCGGACGGCGTCACTTCCAATACGGAGAGTTTCCGCAAGGCCATATCGGCCCTGGACAAACAGGGCGGCGGCCGCCTGCTTGTTCCGGAGGGCATTTACCTCACCGGCCCCATCTCGCTGAAAAGCTGCATAGACCTGCATTTGGAGCGGGGAGCCGTGATCCTGTTCTCGCCGGACAAGCGGGAGTTCCTGGACGGGGAGAAAGTCAAGCCCGGCATCACCGCCTCCAAGCGGCACGACGTAAGCATCACCGGCGAGGGCATCATCGATGGGAACGGAGCCTGGTGGCGGGCCGTCAAGCGCAGCAAGGTGAGCGACACCGAATGGAGCGAATTCCGCCGGAAGGGCGGTACGGTAAGCCAGGACGGAAGCCTGTGGTATCCCTTCGGGCTCAAGCATTTCCCGGACATCGCGGAAAGCGCCGAGGCCCAGGAGCGGCTCCGGACGCACCTGATCCGCTTTACGGACTGCGAAAGGGTGAAAGTGGAGGGGGTGACCCTGCAGAATTCGCCCAAATTCCACCTGGTGCCCCAGCGCTGCAAGGACGTGACCATAGAAGGGGTTACCGTCCGCTGCCCCTGGAACGCCCAGAACGGGGACGGGATAGACCTGATGCAGTGTCAGAGGGTGGTTGTGCGCGGCTGCACCGTGGACGTGGGTGACGACGGCATCTGCCTCAAGGGCGGCGCCGGGGAATCGGCCCTCGCGGCGGGTCCCTGCAAGGATATCCTGATAGAGAACAATACGGTGTTCCACGCCCACGGCGGCTTTGTGATCGGCTCGGAATTCTCCGGCGGCATGGAGAATATCGTGGTGCGGCACAACACGTTCTCCGGCACAGACACGGGGCTTCGCTTCAAGAGTGCGCCGGAGCGGGGCGGCGTTACCAAAAACATCGTCATTTCAGACATTTACATGACCGATATCAAGGACGAGGCCATTGTCTTCCAGACCGACTACGCAGACCGTCCGGCCGGCTATGACACCAACCAGCCAGCGCAGTCGGAACGTTTCGTGCCCGAGTTCCAGGATATCCGGATGAGCCGCATCGTGTGCCGGGGCTGCCAGACAGCCATCCGCGCCTCCGGAACGCTGAGAACCGTCCACGACATCTCCATCGAGGATGCCACCTTCTTCTACAATGAAACGGAAAGGGCCGTCGACGACCCTGCCATGATCAGCCTGAAGGACGTCCGTTTTGTCACTTTCCCTTAGTTCCCGCTGGTAAAATCCCCCCGGAAGTGCTATCTTTGTATGATGAACCATGAAGGCGTGGAAAGTCATACGGAATGTCGTGCTGGGGCTGGCGGGGCTGGTACTGGTGCTGCTGGTGGCGCTGCAGATCTTGCTTCGGCCCAGCGTCCTCACCGGTATCGTCAACGGGATTGCGGCGGATTTCGTAGAGGGAGATGTCTCCTTCCGGCAGGTTAAGGCCCATGTAATCAAAAGCTTCCCTTATCTCCACATAGAGGCGGACCAGCTTTCCGTAACCTATCCCCACGCGCGTCACGCCCGCTGGGAAGGGGTTCGCGGGGGGCGGAGCCCGGAGGCCGACACGCTGGTTTCCCTGGAAAAACTCATCCTGAGCATCAACTACCTGGACCTGATCCGCGGCACCTATAACATCCACCAGGCGGAGCTCCGCCATCCCCGTATCTTCGCCCACTGTTACGACTCCACGGCGGCCTCCTGGGATATCCTTCCCCTGGGAAAATCCGACGGCGAAAGCAAGCCCCTGCCGCCCATCCGGCTGCACCGGGTGCTCCTGACAGACCGCCCTTTCATCGTATATTCCAACCTGCCGGACACCCTGTTCGGCCAGTTTTCCATGCAGCGCCTGAGCCTGGACGGGGAGGTGCAGACCTGGGAACCGGAACGGATCCAGGCGCGCCTGGAGCTGGATTCCCTCCGCATCAGGGGGCGGCTCCCGTCCGACACCCTGTCCCTGAACCTGGCACGCCTCCGGGCAGCGGCGCGGCATCGGCAGTTCTCCCTTGACGCAGATGCGACGGTGGGCCTGCGCACCCGGAATTACGGCCGGCTCCGGCTTCCTGTCACCCTGAACGCCCAAGGGCATGTCCCCGCGCGGAAAGACAGCCTGCTGGAAGTGGACCTGGAGTCGCTGGCGCTGGGCCTGTCGTCCCTGAAACTGGAAGCGAAAGGGCACGTGACCCGGCTGGCGGAAGGTTGGGAGGTGGGCCTGGACGCCAGTTCCGGGAAGGCTCCTCTTGGGGAACTGATAGACACGTTCCGGGACAATTTCCCGGTGCTCCGGAAATGGAAGACAGATGCCATCCTGGATATAAACGCCCATGTAGAAGGCATTTACGGCGGAGGGAAAATCCCCTCCATCACGGCCAATGTCATGATTCCGGACGCCTTCCTGGACCATGAAAGCCTGGGCCGGAGCGGGCGCGTGAGCCTGGATGCCGTCCTGGAAACCGACGGGCAGAACCGTCTGGATGCAGACATTTCCCGCCTGCTCTTCGCTATAGCCGGAGCCAAAATCGACGCCAGCGGAGACGTCCGCGACATTCTGGGCGAAGACCCGCAGATTGCCCTGGACGCCAAAATCCGCGCCCGGGTAGATTCCCTTACGCAAGTGTTTACCCGGGAAAGGGGAATCGGCGGCAGCGGCGTTATCCAGGCGGGGCTGCACGGAAAGGTAAAGCTTTCCCAGCTGAACATGGCCTCGATCGGCCAGGCCGACATCGACTGCAGCCTCCGCTCCGACGGCTTCTCCCTGGATTCGCCGGGAGACAGCCTTTCCGGGCATATCCGCCGGCTGGACGCCCTGCTCCAGACCCGGGGCAATTCCATGGACCCTCATCTGGCTCCGGGAGCTCGGGTGCTTCTGCTCCGGGCCGATGCCGACACCTTGGACGTCCGCTATAAGGAAAACATTTATGTGCAGGGATCGGCCCTGAACCTGCAGCTGCAGAACGGGGCGGAAATCCTGGACGGGAAAAGCGGACTCACCCCGCTGACGGGCCGGCTGCGCCTGCAGGAGCTGCAGCTCAGGGACTCGGACGGGCTCAGCGTGGGGCTGCAGCGGAATGCGGAAAGCTTCCGGATTATCCCTGCCGCCGGAGAGAAGTCCGTGCCCCGGCTGTCACTTGTCTCGGAGAGCGGTCTGGTGCATGTGAACAAAGGCCCCGACTCGTATATTCTGGATTCCCTTCGCCTGGACCTCGCGGCATCGGAGCGTCTGCGGGAAAACCGTCCCGCCCAGCGGCGCGCCCGTGTGCTGGATTCCTTGCGCAAGGTATATCCGGAGGCCCCCCAGGATTCGCTGCTCTCCCTTGCCCGCGCTTCCCGCAGCCGGCCGTCACGGGGACTGAGTGATTTATCGTCGGCCGACATCTCCATCAGCCTGTCCCGCAGCCTTACCCAGTACTGGCGGGACTGGGACTTCAACGGCAACGTGGAACTGGGAGAAGGCCTGCTGATGATGCCCTCCTTCCCGCTGCTCACGTCGGTACAGGACCTGAAAGGCTCCCTGGACAATGACAAGCTGGACTTGAAAACGGCCACCCTGCGCTCCGGCGTGTCGGACATATCGGCCAGCGCCACGCTCAGCGGTCTCAGAAGGGCGGTGCTCAGCCGTGGCCGCCGGGCTCCGCTCAAGCTCAAGGCCCAGGTGGAGTCGGATTACATAGACGCCAACGAACTCATGCGGGCCTACGCCTTCCATACCACCTACAAGCCGGAGGGAGAAGAGACGGCTGTCTCGTACGAGGCCTTGGATACTGTTCAGCAGCCTTCGAAAGTGCTGCTTCTGCCCTCCAACCTGGACCTGGAATTCTCCCTGGAAGGAAGCGGCATCAAGTACGACAGCCTGCTGGTGAACTGGCTGGCGGCCGACGTGGCCATGCGGCAGGGGACCCTGCAGATTACCAATACCGTGGCCTCTTCCAACATGGGGGACATCTATTTCGAAGGCTTTTATTCCACCCGCTCCCGGGAAGACATCAAAGCCGGTTTCGACCTGAACCTGGTGGACATCACCGCGGAGAAAGTGATCACGCTGTTCCCGGCGGTGGATACCATCATGCCTATGCTCACCACTTTCGCCGGCGACCTGGACTGCGAACTGGCCGCCACCTCGGAGATCGACACCCTGATGAATCTGGTGTTGCCCTCGGTGGACGGCATTCTCAAGATTTCCGGCAAGGACCTGTCCCTGAAAGAGAGCGAAGAGTTCACCAAGATTGCCCGGATGCTCATGTTCCGGAACCAGGAAGAGGCCCGGGTGGACAATATGGCCGTAACGGGCATGGTCCGGGACAACACGCTGGAGGTGTTCCCCTTTGTCCTGGATGTGGACCGGTACCTGTTTGCCGCCAGCGGCATCCAGCACCTGGACAAGGGGTTCGACTACCATATCTCCGTGATCCGCTCGCCGCTGCTGGTCCGCTTCGGCCTGAATGCCTGGGGAGACAGCTTTGACCAGGTGCACTACGGGATCGGCCGCGCCCGGTACAAGAATGCCAATGTGCCGGTGTTCACCAAACAACTGGATACCGTCCAGTATTCGCTAGTGGCCGCCATCCACAATGTGTTCGAGCTGGGCGTGGAGAAAGCCATTTCCGAGAACAACACCCGGCAGTATCTCCAGAGTCAGGCGGATGAAATACCGCAGTTGGAAGCGGTTCCGGCGCAGGATTCCCTGCAGCGGATGGCCGCCCTGTATGAAGACGTAATCAAGCGGGTCAGCTCCCGCCGGGAAGCCCTGAAAGAAGAACTGATCAGGCTGGAAGAGGAGCTTGCCGTCAAGAATAAAGAAGAAGATGATGAACAGTGAACAGTATGTAGAGGTGAGCATCCGCCTGGAGCCTTTCTCGGAAGAGATGGCGGAAATCCTTACCGCAGAGCTCTCGGACCTTCCGTACGACTCTTTCGTGACGGAGGCTCCTTTCCTGAAGGCGTACATCCAGAAAGACCTGTACAAGAGCGGGGACCTGAAAGTGGTGCTGAGCGGCTATCCTGCCGCCGCGTCGTTCCAAGCCGTCCTGGTGCAGGGGCAAAACTGGAATAAGGCGTGGGAAGAGCGTTTCCAGCCCATCGTCGTAGACGGCAAAGTGACCATCAAGGCTCCCTTCAATGCCGATGTCCCCCGCACGCGGTTCAACATCTGGATAGACCCGAAAATGGCTTTCGGCACCGGGTATCACCAGACTACTTACATGATGATGCAGCGGATGCTGGGACTGGAGCCGCTGATCAAGGGTCGATCCGTCGTGGATATGGGTTGCGGTACCGCCATCCTGGCCATCCTGGCCGCCAAGATGGGCGCCCGCAAGGTGTTCGCCGTGGATATCGACGCGGTGGCCGCCCGGTCGGCCTGGGGCAATGCCCGCTGGAACCGGGTGGGGACCCGCATCGAAACCGCATGCGGAGACGCCTCGCTCCTGCAGATGGGCACTTATGACGTCCTGCTGGCCAACATCCACCGCAACATCATCCTGGAAGACCTGCCCACCTATGTCCGCTCGCTCAGGCGCGGCGGCCATCTCCTGCTGAGCGGCTTCTACGCAGACGATGTCCCCTCCATCCGGGACGCCGCCCAGGCGCAGGGCCTGTCCCTTGTCGGCGAGACCCTTCGCGAGGGCTGGGCCTGTGTGGAATTTGCCAAAAAATAGCTATATTTGCAAACCTTAGCACTGCGGGTGTGTTGGAATTGGTAGACAACCCAGACTTAGGATCTGGTGCCTTACGGCGTATGGGTTCGAGTCCCTTCACCCGCACGAGCCGGCCTCTTCGAGGGCCGGCTTTTTCGTGCGGGCGAAGGGACTCCACTTCGTTTGATCCCCCGCTGCTTCGCAGCCGCCCCCAGGGGCATTGAAGGGGCTGCGCCCCCTCAAACTCCCCCTTGTCGGCCTTCGGCCTCCGAGGTCTGCCAGAGTCGGGCTTTAGCCGCCACTTCCGCGCCGTCATTTTTGGCCGATTTTGCGGGTGCCGGTGTCGGCGGTGACTTCCGCGCCGTCATTTTTGGCCGATTTTGCGGGCGCCGGTGTCGGGCGTGACTTCCACGCCATCACTTTTGGCTGTTTTTGCGGGCAACGATGCCGGGCGTGACTTCCACGCCATCACTTTTGGCCTTTTTTGCGGCCGCCGCCACTTCCTCCAGAAGCCATTTGGGCGTGGATGTGGCTCCGCAGACGCCGACGGTCCGGGCCTCCTGCAGCCACTCTGGCAGAATGTCGGCTGCAGCACCGACCAGATAGGTGCGGGGGTTCACACTCCGGCAAAGGTCGCTCAGTACTTTGCCGTTGGATGAGGAGCGGCCTGCGACAAACAGGATTACGTCGTGGGAGCGGGCGAAGGCCTGGAGTTGCTGGTGCCGGGAAGCCACCTGTGCACAAATGGTGTTGTGTACGGTCAGCCGGGCCCCGTAGCTCCGGAGCAGGTCGCAGATAGCCTCATACTCCGAGGGGCTCTTGGTGGTCTGGGAGAAGATTTCCATCGGCTGGGAAAAATCCAGCCGGCCTTCCCGGACGGCAGCCTGCAGCATGGCGGCATTTTCCACCACCAGGGCATCCCCCTGCACCTGGCCCACCAGGCCCAGGACTTCTGCGTGCCCCACCCGGCCGAAGATGATGACTTGCCCTTTTTGCCCGTCGCTGTGCAGGCGAAGGTAGGCCTCGCGGATGCGGCGCTGGAGCTGCAGTACCACCGGGCAGGTGCAGTCGGCCAGTTCGAGGTTGCGCTCCCGGGCGGCGATGTAGGTGGAGGGCGGCTCTCCGTGCGCGCGGATAAGGACGGTCTCTCCCTCCGGCACTTCAGAAATGGAGTCGATGGTGACCAGGCCCTTGGATTGGAGCCGCTCCAGCTCTGCCTCGTTGTGCACGATAGCACCCAGCGAGTACAGCGTGCCGCTGCCGCTGAGGTATTCTTCCGCCCGGGTGATGGCGCGGATGACTCCGCCGCAGAAGCCGGACCCCGGATCTACCTCTACTTTCAGCATGACAGGGCGGGTGCTTCCAGAATGCCGAATTTACCTTGGATGAGCCCCAGGATCCAGACCAGTTCCTCGTGCAGGGTCATGTGGGTGTTGTCCATCACATAGGCGTCGGCCGCCTGGGAAAGCGGGGAGGTTTCCCGGTGGGAGTCTATGTAGTCGCGTTCCTTGAGATTGGCCAGGACGTCTTCGAACACCGGCGTTTCTCCCTTGGCTACCATTTCGTCGTAGCGGCGCTGGGCGCGGACTTTTTCGTCGGCCGTCATGAAGATCTTGAGTTCTGCGCCGGGGAAGACGGTGGTGCCGATATCGCGGCCGTCCATGATCACGCGCCCGCCGGCGGAGAAGGCATGGAGTTTGTCATCTACGTAATTTCGGACAAAGGGGATGGCGGAGACCGGGCTTACATGGGATGACACTTCCAGGGTGCGGATGCGGTCTTCGATGCAGCGGTTTCCCAGGAAAAGCTGCGTTGTGCCGCTGTCCCGGCGGAAGTGCAGGTCCAGCGTGCCGATGATTTCCCGCAGGCCAGGCTCATTGATTGACCCGTCCGGGGCGATGAGTCCCTGCTCCATGGCGGCGAGGGTTACGCCACGGTACATGGCTCCGCTGTCCAGGTACAGGAAAGCGAATTCGCTGGCCACCATTTTGGCAAAAGTGCTTTTTCCGGTAGAGGAGAAGCCGTCAACGGCGATGATGATGTCGGGAACGTTCATAGTTGTGTGTGTCAAGATTACAAATGTAGAAAATTTTTACGATATTTGCATCTATGAAAGTGCTTATTGTTGATGACGAAAAGGCCATCCGCTATTCCCTGAAAGAAATCCTGGAAATGGAAAATTACCAGGTGGAAACGGCAGAAAACGGGGAAGAAGGCCTCCAGAAAGCGGAAAAAGAAAAATACGACGCTATTTTTTGTGACATCAAGATGCCCGTGATGGACGGTACGGAAATGCTCTCCAAACTGGTGGAGGAAGGCATTGAAACCCCCGTCGTCATGGTTTCCGGCCATGCCGACATTTCCACAGCCGTGGACTGCATCAAAAAGGGCGCCTTCGATTTTATCGAGAAGCCCCTGGACCTGAACCGGATCCTGATCACCCTCAAAAACGCCACGGACAAGGCCAATCTGGTCACCCAGACCAAAATCCTGAAAAAGAAGGTCTATGGGCAGGAGATGATCGGCCAGAGCGAGCCCATCCTTCACCTGAGAACCATGATTGAAAAGGTGGCTCCCACCCACGCCAGCGTCCTGATCACCGGCCCCAACGGCTCGGGCAAGGAGTTGGTCGCCCAGGGCATTTATCAGCAGTCCACCCGCTCCATGATGCCGTTCGTGGAGGTGAACTGCGCCGCCATCCCGTCGGAACTAATCGACAGCGAGCTGTTCGGCCATAAAAAAGGCTCTTTCACATCGGCCATCCGGGACCATAAGGGAAAATTCGAGCAGGCGGACGGCGGCACCATTTTCCTGGACGAGATCGGGGATATGTCCCTGGCGGCCCAGGCCAAGGTGCTGCGGGTGCTGCAGGAAAGGAAGCTTACGCCGGTGGGCGGAGACAAGGAGATCACCGTGGACGTGCGCGTGATTGCCGCCACCAACAAAAACCTTCGGGAAGAAATCGAGAAGGGGAACTTCCGGGAAGACCTGTACCACCGCCTCAGCGTCATTGTGCTCCAGGTGCCCGCACTGGACCAGCGGAAGGAAGATATCCCCCTGCTGGTCAATTATTTCTCTGAGAAAATCTGTGCGGAAGGCGGAAAAACCGTGCGTCCGTTCACGCCGGAGGCCGTTGCTCTCCTGCAGCAGCGGTCCTGGCCCGGCAACATCCGGGAACTGCGCAACGTGGTAGAGCGCCTGCTGATCCTGGGCGGAAACCCTGTCAGCGGGGAAGACGTAAAAGACTACGTGATTTAGTCGTCCGTCTCTCCCATCACAATCACCAGCTGGTCCCCTTCCTGGAGCTTCATGCTTCCGTGGGGGACCAAAAATTTGTCCTCCCGCCTCACCATGACCACGCGGATGCCATGGGGCAGGTGCAGTTCCCGAAGGTCCTGGGCGTGTTTCAGGTCGTCGGCCGTAACGGTGTGGTTGCGGAGCATCCCCATTTCCTCCGGCAGTTCCAGGCCGAAGGTCTCCACTTCCGGCTCTTCCTCATAGCTGAGTTTGAGCACTTTGGCGGCCGGTCTCAAGGTCATGCCCTGAACCACCAGCGACAGCAGGGTGATGCAGAAAACGATGTTGAAGATGAAGGCGCCGCCTTCCACCCCCGTAACCACCGGATACAGGGCGAACAGGATGGGACCGGCTCCCTTGAGCCCGACCCAGGAGACCAGTGTCTTGGCCCGGGCCGACATGCCCCGGAAGGGCAGCAGGGTGAGGAAGACGCTCGCCGGGCGCGCGATCAGCATCATGAAAACCCCGATGAGAAGGGCCGGGAGCAGGACCGGTCCCATCTGCGAAGGCCGTGCGAGGAGGCCCAGCATCAGGAACATGAGCAGTTGCATCAGCCAGGTCATGGCGTCGAAAAATTTGAGCACATCCTTCTTGTACTGCAGCTTGTCGGAGTTTCCCACCATGATACCCACGATGTAGAGGGTGAGCAGGCCGTTTCCGAACAGGAGATTGGAGAAACCGTTGGAGAAGAAGGCGATGCTCATGATCATGATGGCATATAGCGACGAGCTGGACAGCTTGATTTTTTCCAGCGCCCATGTCGCAGCTTTTCCCAGCAGGATACCCAGTCCGTAGCCGATAGCCATCTGCAGCACCAGCAGCAGGAGGACGGAGAGACTGGCAGCCGCGGTGCCTGTATCTTTGGCAACGGACAGGAGCTGGACGATGAGGATGGTGAGGAGGTAGGCCATGGGGTCGTTGCTGCCGGATTCCAACTCCAGCAGCGGGCCCAGATTCTCACGCAGCTGCAGGCGGCGGGTCCTGAGCACCGAGAACACGGAAGCCGAGTCCGTGGACGACATGATGGCGGCCACCAGGAAACAGACAATCAGGCTGGTCTCGGGAATCCCCAGGCCGCAGCGGGTGATGAAGTAGATGAACAGTCCGGTCAGGACGGTCATCAGCAGCACACCGGCCGTAGAGAGCAGCACACCCTGCCGCATCACCGTCTTGGTTTCCCGCAGGGACGTTTCCAGGCCGCCGGTGAAAAGGATCACCGTCATGGCGAAGTGGCCGATGGATTCGGCCGTCTCATAGTCCTGGAAGGTGACCCCCAGGCCGTCCGCGCCGGTTGCCATGCCCAGCAGCAGGAACAGCAGCAAGGAAGGGGCGCCGAAACGGGCTCCTACCTTGGTGATCAGGATGGCGAAGAAAACCAGTACCGAGGCCAGCAGAAGCAGGTTCTCGGCATGCAGGTTAAACGCGAAAACGGACAGGGGCAGCATCAGTCTTCGATCTGGAACAGGTTCAGGAAACCTGTCATCATGAAGACGGTGCGGATTTCTTCATTCATGCCCCGGACAATCACATTCCCGCCTTTGGCCATGGCGGCCTTGCGCAGGGTGAGGAAAATGCGCAGTCCGGAACTGGAGATGTATTCCAGCTGGCTGCAGTCCAGGATAATGGTGCCGCCGGCGTTTTCCTGCAGGGGTTCCATGGTTTTGGCCACTTCCTGCGAAGCGGGGGTGTCCAGACGGCCGATCAGTTGTGCCGTTGTCACTTTGTCTTGTTTGGTGATATTGACTTCCATATTGCTTATAAGAATTTCGTCATTGAAAGAATGTTCTTGCCGTTTTCCCGGCGGTAGCTCACCTTGTCCATGATTTTACGGACCAGGAAAATGCCCAGTCCGCCGATAGGCCGGTCTTCCACGCCCAGGGAGGTATCGGCCTCCGGGGCGGCTGTAGGGTCGAACGGAATCCCGGTGTCGGAGATGATGAAATCCAGCGAACCTTCACGGATGACGGCATCGATCTGCACCTGCCCGCCTTCCCCTTGGGGATAGGCGTACATGATTACATTGGTTATGGCCTCTTCCAGAGCCAGGTTGATGCCCATGGCCAAGGCGTTGTCCATGTGGGTGTCTTCGGCGATGCTTCCTGTGAATTCGGCCAGCCGGGCAATCTGCTGGATGTCGTTGTTCAGGGTAAGCGAGCGCTCTGTGGTGCTGTTCGGTTTTTTGTTCATATAATGGATAAACATCATGGTAAGGTCATCGCTCTTGGGGGCTGTTCCGACAAAATCGGCCACGGCCTGCTGCATGGCTTCCAGTTGGGCCTGGACGTCGCGGCGGGTATGCAGGACGGCTTTCATCCGCTCTTCCCCGAACAGTTCGTGCTCCGGGTTTTCCGCTTCCGTAAGGCCGTCCGTGTACAGGAACAGGGCGTCGTCGTAGTGCAGGATAACCTCCTGCTCTTCGTAGCACATGCCATGCATAACCCCCAGGGGCAGATTGGGCCGGACGGGAAGCGGCTGGATGGAATTGGTCAGGATTATCGGCGGATTATGGCCGGCGTTGCAGTACCGGAGCCTTCCGTTGGTCAGGTCCAGGATGCCGCAGAACAACGTCACGAACATGTTGTTCTCATTGGTGTCGGACATAAAGTCGTTCATGGCCGTGATCAGGCGCTTGGGACTGCTCTCATGGGCCGATATGGTCCGGAAAAGGCTCCGGCTCACCGCCATGACCAGGGCGGCGGGGACCCCCTTCCCGCTGACATCTCCGATGCAGAAGAAGAGTTTCTGGTCCCGGAAGTAATAGTCGTAAAAGTCGCCGCCCACCTCTTTGGCCGGTGTAATGGACGCCGACAAGTCTGCGTCTTCGTTTTCCGTTCCGCCCGCAGACGCTTTGGGAATCATGGCCATCTGGATGGCATTGGCAATGTGCAGTTCCCCTTCCATGCGTTTTTTCTTGTCGTCCACCTCCCGGAATTTCAGGGCATTCAGGATGACGGCGCGGATAATCAGGACCAGCATCACCAAACCCAGCAGCTGCAGGAAACCGACCAGGGCGCCGGCCCGGCGGATGCTCCCGTAAATCTCGTTTTCCGGGATCACGATGGACATGGACCACCCGGTGCGCTCCACCGGGGAGAAATACACATAGCTGGTGGCGCCTTTATAGCGGATGGTCTGGTTCCCGGTTTCGCCGTTGAGCATGGAGCGGCTCAGGCTGTTCATCATGGAGGTGTCTTCCATGCTGTTGGTTACCTCCTGGATGGTCTGGTGCATGACCAGCGTCTCTACCGGGCAGACCAGGAACTGGCCGGAGCGGCTGATCATCATGCTGTAGGCATTGGGATACACCTTCACGTTCCCCACCAGGTCTGACAGCCAGTCCAGGGAGAGGTCTGCGGTGAGGACGGCGGCCGTGCGGCCGGAGGCATCTTTGATGGGCAGGGAGAAAGTGGTCATCAGGATGCCGCCTCCGCCCTCGTCCACGTAAGGCTCCGACCAGTATCCCTGTTCGTTTTCCAAGCCTTTTTTGAACCACTCCTGCTCCGGGTAGTTGTACTCTTCTCCCGCCAGGGACATGGTTACCGGTTCATAGGTTCCCAGGCGTCGGGCTGTATAGGGCGCAAGCAGATGTATATCTTTGTAATAGTCCGGAACAAGGGCGATGGCCGATCCTACCACGGACGGATTATCCTCTACGATGCGCTGCGTAACACGGTACAGGCTGTCCGGTACGTTCAGGCACCACTGGGCGATCCAGGTGTTGTTCCTGACGGCGGATTCGGCCTGGTTGGTGATGTCCAGGATCCTGTTCTTGGTGGCCTCCAGCTGACTCTCTGCCCGCAGGGACGCTTCCTGCTTGAGCTGTTTCTGGGAGTACAGGTACTGGATCAGGGCCGTAGCCTCCAGGGTAACGGCCGCGATAATCACCATCAGGAGTCCGGTGACGGCTCCCGTCTTAACCAGTTGTTTGTCGGCTATGTCGTTTATTTTCATAGGATGGAGGCCAGGGCGGCGCGGAACTCGGGTTTGGGACATTTGGCATCCCGCTCTATGATCAGGGTCTTGAGCCCGGCGAAGGGAAGGATTTCCTTTTCGATGTCGGAGAGCGGACGGTCCGCTCCGAAATAGGCCGGGGCAAAGTATTCCCAGAACCGGATGGCCAGGGACTTGGGCATGTGGAAGGTTTCCCGGATAAAGTCTTCTTCGCTGAGGCAGCAGCACAGGTATACCATGGCTACGTCGAACAGATGGTTCCCGTAGCAGAAGTCTCCCAGGTCGATGAAATAGCGTTTGTCACCCGAGAAGATGGCATTGCTGTACTGGAGGTCTCCGTGGATGGCGGTGTCCTCTTCCGGGACGGAGCGGATAAACGCCCGCAGTTTCTCCTTTTCTTCCGGGGTGAAGAAGGGATTCTCTTCCAGCAGGCGGAAGTAGCGGTCTTTCACGTTTTCGAACTGCCCCTTGTCCACGTGGATGCTGTGCAGCTTCCGGCACATGGCGGCAAAGGTTTCGGCATACTCCTGCACTTTTTCCGGATGGTCCGCGGTGGCGCGGGAGAAGGACACCTTGTCCGGGATGCGGCGGAAACGGATGCCGTACCGGCCGTCTTCGGTTACCACGTATTCACCGGGTTCCGGGGTGGGGATGCCCAGCTCGAACACTTTTCGGGCAAGGGTTACCTCGTCCAGGGGCTGGGTGACCTTGCCGGGGAAATAGAGCTTGAGCATCATGGTGGGGTCGCTCTTGTGGTTGTAGCTCTCTCCGTTGGCCCCCCCGCCAAAGAGGATATAGTCTTTCAGGGATATTTCAATGGCTTTTTCCATGGCTGAAAACTTGGTTGATGAGTTGTTCGAATTCCTTGAAGGCGAAGGTGTCTTCCAGTTCCCGGAGAGAATCCGCCAGGCCACGGTAGTGCCACTCGTGGTCTTTGGGATCCTTGGCGTGGAAGATGTTCCAGAGGGCGTCGCCCATCACGGCGTAATCCCGGGCGATGGCGCGCATGTTGGAGAGCTTGTCTCCCATGGCGACGATCTTGGCGTCGCGGGGGGCCTGGGCCAGGCGGTCTATGGCGGCCTGTTTGCGTGCATGCCAGCTGTCTTCCTCGCTCACACCTTCCTGGAAGGTGTCGCTCTCTGCGGCGACCAGTGCGGCAATCCGTTCCCCGAATTCTTCCCGGAGCGTTTCAATGGTTACGTCGGTGTCTTCCACGGTGTCGTGCAGGGCGGCAGCGGCCAGCAGCTCCTGGTCCGGGGTGATGGTGGCTACAATCTCCATGGCTTCCATGGGGTGGACAATGTAGGGGAATCCTTTCCCGCGGCGTTCCGTGCCGGCATGGGCGCGGGTGGCGAAGATGATGGCCTTGTCCAGTAAGGTGGTGTCTAAGGGTTTGTTGGCCATGGCTTATTGGTTCATAAAGGGTAAGTTGGCGGCCTGCTCCACCAGGATGCGGGCCATGATGGCATTCCCGTCCGAGGCGCCGTTCACCTGGTCCAGGAAATGGGTGATGCCGGCTTGCCCGCCCCCTCTTTTCAGGATGGCGGCGAAACAGACATTCTGCGGGCCGATGGAAGAAGAGACAATGTCCAGGTCTGTCAGGCCCAGCTGATAGCAGGCAATCTGGAACGCCCCCTCGGAATAGGTTTTGATCAGGCGGGACACATCGCCCAGGGTCTTGCATTCCAACTCCAGGAAAGCGGGAAGGTAAGGCATCAGGGTCACCTCCTGGATCTCTGCCTGGTTCACGGCGGCAATGCGCTTGTTCAGGGCGTTGAAGGGTTTCAGCTCCAGGTAATTCCGGAAGCTGTCGCCGTCCAGGGGAACTTCGTCCAGGTTGCCGGAGGCCACCAGCTGCTGCACGCGGCGGCGGTAGTCGGTGAGCTCTACGCGGATTTTGCTGAACTCCTCGTCGGCCAGTTCCAGCAGGCCGGCCAGGCGGCTCAGGGACCGGATATAGCGCTTGGGAATCTCCACTCCGGATTTATAGCCGGTGTCGTGGTTGATGTTGGCCCAGGCATGCTGCAGGACGGTGCGGATCTGGATTTCGAAGCGGTAGGGGAAATCCTCCACGGAGCAGATGTAGTGCAGGGACAGATAGCCGAAGCTGTCTGTCTCCAGCAGTTTCCGCTTGTCCACGGAGTTCTCCCAGTCCACGGTGAACAGACGGTCCAGGGCCGACGCCACCTTGTCCACGTCGTCGGCGTAGAAGGTGATGACCCGCATGCCGATGATGTCCGTGATGTCACTGAGGGATTTGTACTTGGCCCCTTTCAGCTCCAGTTTCCCGATCAGGGATTCTTCCGCCTTCACGCGATATTCCAGGGAGGCGACGATGAGTCCGGCGTCTGCCAGGGTCTTTTTAAGCAGGGCATGGAGCTGCTCCGCCTTTTGCTGGAAAAGGGGTAGGTTCTCCTGGTATTCTTCCAGGATAATCCGGCAGTGGAGGTCAAGGTGATGGGAATCGGCCATTTGGGATAATCTATATTGTGCAAAGATACTACTTTTTGGGATATTTCACAGTAAAGCAGGCGCCTCCCAGTGCAAAAGACCGGCTGTAGCTGATGCTGCCCCCGCAGTGCTCCACAATCCGGCGGCAAATGGCCAGGCCCAGGCCGCTGCCGCTGGTCTTGGTGGTGAAATCCGGCGTGAAGATCTTGTCCTGGTTCTGCTCGTCCACGCCCGGCCCGTTGTCTTCCACCACGATGTCGTAGAAGCCGTCTTCCGAGGCATTTCTCAGGGCCACCAGGAGGCGTTTTTCCCCTTCGTTCTCGTCCACGGCCTGGATGGCGTTGGTGATCAGGTTCACCACCACGCGGGTGAGCTGCGGCCGGGGGGCCTCCACCACGGCGCCTTCCAGTCCGTAGTAGTCCAGCCGGATGTCGTTCCGGGAGTCGAACAGGTCTACTTCCTGACGCACCAGGGCGTCCAGGTCCACGCGCTCGGTCTTCTGCTCGTACATCTTGGCGAAGGTGGAGAACTGGTCGGCAGAATCGGCCAGCAGATCCACGTGGAAGAGGACCGTGGAGGCTACTTCGTCGAAGCGCTCCTGCCAGGCGGGGTTTCCGGACTGTTTCATGCGGATGAGCATCTGGAGCTGGAGCTTGATGGGCGTGAGCGGGTTTTTGAGGTCGTGGGCAACACGGCGCGCCATATCCGTCCAGGCTTTGTCACGTTCCACTTGTTTCAGGCGGCGGGTGGATTCGCCCAGGTCCTGCACCATCCGGTTGTAGGCGCGGACCAGCCCCGTGAGCTCGTCATCCTGCTCATAGACAATAGGTTCCAGATGGTCGATATCGGTGACGGTCATCTTCCGGCTCATTTCCGACAGGGGACGGAACATGCGGCTCACGACCTCGTCCGTGATGAAGCGCGAGAGCATCAGCAGCAGCAGGAAGATGGTGAGGATGGTGGCGATATGGGTGATGGACTCCGACTCCAGGTCCGTGGTGATGCCGGTGAAGGGAGAGGATACGATGGCCACCATGGAGCCGGCGCTGTTGAAGACCGGGGCATACAGGGCGTAGTAGCTGCGGCGGTTGGCCCGCTCCCGGTGCATGTAAAAGCGTTTGTGGTCGTACACGATGTTGTAGTAGGCGTCTCCGTCCAGGCGGTGCCCCAGGATCATCCGGTCATAAACCTCCGGGGTGGTGCTCAGTGCCACCTTCCCGTCCGGCTCGAAGAGGGTGATGTCGCAGCGGAGGTTGTTGCCCACGTTCTCCACCGCATCCAGGACGGCGGACGAGCGCACCTGGGCGGCCTCCACCTGCCGCATCTGCTCCTGGAGCATGGCCTGGAGGGTGTTGATCCGGGCGGTCATGATGCTCTCCATGTCCGCATTGTTGCGCTTGTACACGAACCAGACGCTGAAAACGGCCATGGCCACCAGCGTAAGGGTGAGCGAAACGTACATCACCAGGCTGATCCGGGTCTGATAATAGCGCCGGCCTCCGCTCCGTCTGCGGCGCCAGATCAGGGCCGACACCATGAAAAAGGCCAGGATGGCGAACAGGAATCCCTCTACGACATAATCCGTCACCGGCGTGCTGGGACGCGAAAGGATGACTACCTCGTCTTCCGACACCCCAAGGACGAAGTGGCACCATCCGTCCATGTCCACATGGCCGTCCGGCTTTTCGTCGGAGCGCGTCTTGAGTTCTCCGGAGAACAGCGTGGGATAGGCGTAGGAGCCTTTGTACTGCACCAGGTGCCCGTCTACGTATTTGGCCCAGGAATACGAGGGCGGAAGGCTGACGCGGCCCGGGTCCGAAATGCCCAGGAGGCTCAGGTATCCCCGGTCTTCCCGGTTGTGCTTGGACTCCACCTTCACCAGCAGGGTGGAGGAGCCGAAGTTGGGGACATAGTAGGAGAACAAGCCTGTATATGAGGCTCTTCCGCTGCCGATGCTGCTGTAGAAGAAGTGGGAGTTGTCCGACAGCCGTACGCCGCCCCGGATGCGCTCGGAGAACAGCGGGTCTGCCGCCACCCGGTTGCCGGAAAGGACCACGGAAATGTCGTAGTCCTGGGCAATCCGGCCCATGTAGGCGCTCACCAGGCGCCCGCGGATGAGGTCTTCGCTGTTTTCCAGCACGGAGAGCACGCCGACCATCTGGTCCGAGGCGATGGCGTTCTCTACCGAACGCAGCTGGATTTCCAGGGCGATGTCCCGGTCCATGGCCAGGCGGTTGGCCCAGACATCGACCTGCCGCTGCTCTTTCTGGAAGCCCAGTGTGGAGGACATGATCACAAAGTACAGGCCCGTTGCCGCGGCATACAGCAGCCGGGAACGGGTGGAGAAAAAGTTGTAGCGGAGGCCGGTGAGCGAGCGGACCAGCGGCGATGCCATCTGCAGCAGCAGGGGAAGGGTCAGCGCCAGGGACAGGAAAGAGACATAGACGATGCCGGTGTAGAAACTGAGCAGGTTCACCTTATACAGTTCCAGGCAGATGTCCGAGTTGACGGCGATGCTCCTGAATGTGAAGTTGATATAAATGACGATGGCTACCACCAGCAGCCCGGCCAGGGCGGCCAGGATCCCTTTGCCCAGGGGACGGCAATTCCGGATGCGGCGCAGCAGGCGCCACCTCACCAGATACACATCTACCACCAGCAGCATGATGGCCAGGTTGATGATGACCACGGCGCCCAGCGAGTACAGGAAACTGCCGTCGGCATAGATCAGCGGCGAGAACAGCTGGGATTCCTGTGCGAGCTGCCGCCCGTACAGGTACATCCATCCCAGGACTCCTCCCTGGATCAGGACAGTAAGCGTGAACCAGTAAGGTGTGGGATGAACGGACAGCAGCAGCATGAGCCCGGCCAGGAGCAGCGCGACAGCGAGCCACAGCACGGCGGAGTGGCGGGGAGAAAACTCCGGGATGTTCTCCGAGGTGAGCTTGAACAGGGGCTCTTCATTGACCGACACGGGGATGCCCACGCTGGCGGTGATGGGCTGAATGGCATACTGCCCCCCGGTGAGCAGGTGGCGGTTGATGCCGGTGATGGACCCCTCCTGCAGTTCGTTTACGATTTCCAGGCCGGCAATGACCCGGATGTCCTGTTTTATGGCCGATTTCACCAGGTACCATTTGGGCCCCAGGTTCACGTAGGACGTGCGTTCGTCGATCTCCGACAGGGGAGAGACCGAATCGCTGCGGGTGTCTCCCAGGCGCTGGACCAGCGTCCGTTCGCGGATATCGTCGCTGCGGATGGGGAACTGGTGCACCCAGCTTTGCAGGGAGTCTTCCACATAGCGGTAGATGACCATGTCTTCCGGAAGCCCTTTGAGCTGCAGCCAGTTTTCGGGCTGGGTTTCCAGGGCTTTCTCCATGTAGGCGTCCAGCTTTTTCATGCGGCGCTCTACCCGCCTGCCCAGTTCGGACGCGGTTGAACTGGCGTCCGAGCGGCCCAGACCCATGAAAAGGGAGGTGGCAAAGAGCAGGACGGCGGCGACCACCATGCCGGCGGCCACCCATTCCCGTATGCGGATCCATTTATTCATGGTGATAGGGTTCTCCCTTCATGATGCTGAACGCCCGGTACAGCTGTTCTGCAAATATGGCGCGCACAAGCTGGTGGGGGAATGTCATCTGCGAGAGGGAGAGCAGTCCGTTTGCCCTTTTATATACCGCCGGAGAGAATCCGTATGCGCCGCCGATGACAAAGACCAGGTTCCTTGCGCCGCTTCCCAGCTGTTTTTCCAGCCATTTTGCGAAGTCTGTGGAGCGGTATTCCTTGCCGTGCTCGTCCAGCAGGACCAGGATGTCTCCCGGACCGGCTTGTTTCAGGATAAGTTCTCCCTCCTTCTCCTTGATCTGGTCCTTGGAAAGGGCTCCCGCGTTTTTCAGTTCCGGGATTTCCGTCACCGAGAAGGGAGCATAGTGCCGCAGCCGGGACGTATAAAGGTCCAGGCCTTCCTTCACCCATTTTACATCGGTTTTCCCGACTGTTACCAGCGACAGGTTCATCTTGAGCAAGCGAATCGTATCTACAAATGTAAGTTTTTTTTTCAAATAATGGAAGCCCTTGTTGGCGGGCCGACTGATGCGCTACGGCGCGAAATTTGCAAGGATAATGCCTTGGATGAAAAAAATTCTGGGCATATTGGTGATTTTGGCCGGGCTTCTCGCCGGTTCCCCTGCAAAGGCGCAGACACCGGACGGGGAGTTTTCCGTTTTCTCCTCCATCACCCGCTATCTGTCCCAGGGGGATGTGAATTCGCTTTCCAGCTGGTTCGCGGAGAATATGGACGTCACGGTTATCTCGTCGTCCCGCACCTGTTCCAAAAAACAGGCCCGGGAAATTCTCCGCACCTTCTTCAATGCCAACACGCCCCGTTCTTTCCAGGTCACGCACAAGGCGTCGGAGTCCAACAAAAAATACCTCATCGGCCAGCTCAATGCCGGCGGGGAACTCTTCCAGGTTACCATCTATGCCACCGCTTCCGGCGGGGAAACCTACAAGATCCAGCAGCTGAACATCTCCCGCCAGACGGCGGTCTATTAACCCTTTGGGGAATACTTCCGCCGGGCCACTGTAAAAGAAAATTTGCAGAAAAACTTGCAAATCGTTATTTTTGTGGGTTCATTGGAAATAACAATTAATCAAATACACTTTTTATGGCAACAACTGCTGATCTGAAGAACGGAATGTACATCATGTTCAACG
>CAMHST010000020.1 GCA_946187865.1 uncultured Bacteroidales bacterium | reverse complement strand
AGCGCCGTCTTGGCATGGGATATGCAAAGGCAGGTAGAGTGATGGACCAGCTGGAGGCCGCCGGCATCGTGGGCCCGCAAAACGGAGCCAAACCCCGCGAGGTTCTGGTGAAAGACCTCAACGAGCTGGAAGAGATCCTCAAGCACTTCATGGCGTAAAATGAAAAGAATCGTACTGTTGTTTGCCGCTTGTCTGGGCGCCTGCCTTCTTGCAGGGGCCCAGAAGCGCATTCCGCTGCTGGAGAAGGTCCCGGGCCACCGGGTAAGCTGCAGCTATACCTACAGCCTTTCCAAGGACGGCGCCCCTTTTTCCGAGGTCACCTCGGGCTCCCTGGAGGTGGAGGACAATGCTTTCCGGCTGGATGCCCTGGGGCTTCGGCTCCTGAGCGACGGCACCATCCGATGGACCCTGGACGACGAGGCGAAAGAGGCCGTTGTGGAAACGGTCTCCCGGGAAGACCTGGTCACCAATCCCGCCCTGCTGCTGTCTGAATATACCCGCTACGGAGACCAGATTACGGTGAACGGCAGCTCGGACACCTCCCTGGACATTACCCTGGAGCTGGACAGTGCCACCCGGGCCCGTTTTGTCCTGAAAGACATTGTTTTCTCGGCCAAACAAGGGAAAAGCGACTTCTCCCTGGAGGAGAAATCGCTTCCGAAAGACTATCTTGTCACAGACCTCCGCTAACGCGGGGGCTTATTTTTTTATGCAGCGCACAGACAGCGCCAGCGACTCCTTGCTTCCCACGCCTTTCTGCACCTGTGCTTTGTCCGCGTAGATGTAGCGGTATTCCGCCATGTCTTCCGATGTTTGGGAGGAGGTTGCGGTCCAGAAAATGGCGTAGTCCATGAAACCCTGTACATTGTCCTGCCCGCCGGTAAGGTCTACGTAGCCGGCCGGGATGGCGTTGAATTTCTTGGCGTTGGTAATGTTCATGCCCGGCCAGTAGGTCCACATCTGCTCTTCCAGCAGGACGGCGTTGGCCATGAGGGCGCAGGCGTCTGTGCCCAGGGCGTCCCAGGCTTCCGCATCCGGCAGGGCCCAGCCTTCCGGGCAGGCCACCTGCGCCTCTTCCCAGGTGTAGAATTTGCCGATGAAGGAGTCTGTCACGGAGGAGAGGTGGAAGGACACGCCGTTTTCCGTGCCGTAGAGGTTGTTGGCCATCCAGGTGGTTCCGTCAATGTCCGTGGTGTAATACTTGTTTCCGCCGATGGTGGCCGCCGTGCCCTCCACTCCGGTAAGGGAGTTTTCCGGGTCTATCACCGAGAAAGAGACGGTGGCGGTGCTGTTGATATAGTCTGACCCGGCAAAGGCGTAGCAGGTGATGGTGACTTTCCCCAGATCTGCCGTCTTGAACACGAAAGAGGGGTTGGAGACCTTGATGTTCCGGGTGGTGGTGTCCCGCTGGATGGTCTTGGAATTCATGCTGGCGATCCAGTATATGCCGATACTCTCTGAGGGAGTGGAGTTGTCCGAGGTGTAGATGTCCGATACGTCTGCGGTAAGGGTGATGGTTTCTCCCGAGGCGACATAAGGCACGACGCTGTCCTTGAGAAAGAGGCCCTCCAGGCGGGGGACCGAAGTATTGCTTTCTTCTTTCTTGCAGGAGAAAGCCCCGAGAACCAGCATGGCTGCTGCGGCATATAGTAAGCTTTTGTTCATACTTGTCTTGTTCAGAATTACAAATATCGCTATTTTTTTGTATTTTTACACAAATTTCTTGCCACGATGAATAAGTTCCTCACGCTGTGTGCCCTTGTCCTGCTTGTTTCCTGCACCGGAAAAGACCGCTACATCCAGGTCAGCGGGCAGGCGCAGGGGGGCGCCTACTCGGTGAAACTGAACATGAAGGGGGTCAACGTGAGGGCGGAGACCATCCGGGACAGCATCGACGCCCTTCTTGTGCACATAGACACCACGCTCTCCGGCTACAACAAACGTTCCCAGCTCTCCCGCTTCAATGCCGGGGAAGCTATCCGTCCCAACGCCCTTTTCCTGGAGATGTACGGCTTCGCCTACCGGATGTGGGAACGCTCCGGCGGTGCGGTGGACTGTGCGGCAGGCCCGCTGTTCGATGCCTGGGGGTTCGGTTTCCGGGAGGGCGTGATGCCCTCGGACCAGGAAGTCCGCTCGCTCAGGAGCACGTGCGGCATGGCACTTCTTCCCGCGGAGCTGCCGTTGCAGGACGGTGTACTGGATCCGGCCGGTCTGGGATTCCCGCGCCTGAATTTCAATGCCGTGGCGCAGGGGTACAGTTGCGATATCATTGCCCGTTACCTGTATGGCCTGGGTGTAAAGGACATGCTGGTGGACATCGGCGAAATCTGGTGTGACGGACGCAACCCTTCAGGCGGCCCCTGGGCCGTAGGAATAGACCGGCCCGTAGACCGCGACCCGGATTCGGTCATCGGCGACCAGGGCCTTACCGGCATCTGGAGTTCCGGCCAGGCCCCCTGCGGGGTGGTCACCTCCGGCAATTACCGGAAGTATTACGTGAAGGATGGCCGCAAATACGCCCATACCATAGACCCGGTAAGCGGCTATCCGGTGCAGCACAATCTGCTCAGCGCCACGGTGGTTTCTTCCGAAGGGGCGGGCGTGGCAGACGCTGTGGCCACCTGGTGCATGGTGGTGGGGCTGGAGAAAGCGAAGGAGCTGGTGGCCGGAGACCCTTCCCTGGAAGCCTACCTGGTCTATTCCGGTGAGGACGGCCGGATGCAGGAATGGGTATCGGCCGGTTTCACGCTCCGGGAATAATCACAAAGACGCGATTATCTCCAGCACCCGCTGCAGCAGGGTGCAGAGCCCGTCCGTGGCCGATATCAGCAGCCCCGGACAGCATCCGAGTGCCCACAGGATCAGGGTGAGGACGGCCGTGCCCATGATGGCCGACGTCAGGGGAAGCGCCAGCAAGTTGGTGAGCAGGAAGTACTTGGGGAAGGTGTGGAAACGCAGCCACACCAGCGGGGCGGTGGTGAGCTGGCAGCTGATACTCAGGGCGGCCGCTTTCCAGATGCGCCTCAGCGGGTCCCATTTCCCGGAGTCGGGGTACCATTTTTCCATCGCCGGATACACCAGCAGGATGCCGCCCATGGCCAGGTACGACAGCTGGAAGCCCAGGCTGTGCAGGACGCCGGGATCCAGCACCACCTGGACCAGCAGGGCCAGGCACAGCACGCGGGAAGGTTTCCTGCGGCGCCCCGTGAGTGCCGCCACCTCATTGATGAGGATGAACAGGAAAGCCCGCACCAGGGAAGGGGAGGCCCCTGTCATCAGGGTGAAAAACGCTGCGGCGCCAATGCAGACCAGGCTCCGGACAGCCCTGACTGCGGGAGTGTTTCCGGCCAGGGAAAGCAGTTTGCCGATGATTAAGTACAGCACGCCCATATGCAGTCCGGAAAGTGCCAGGATATGGGAGGCGCCGCTGCCGCGGAAGGCAGCGACAGTCTCCCCGGCAAGCCCGCTGCGGTCTCCCGTAAGCAGGGCTGTGAGCAGGGGAGCGGTCTCCGCTCTGGGGAAGGGGATAGAGCCGATCAGGGCGCGGAGCGCTTCCACCGCCTGGAGGGGCAGGCCGTCCCGGAAGGAATCGGCCTCCGGGTAAGTTGTAATGGCAGAAGAGAGGGCCGAGAAAAACCCCAGCAGAAGGAACGAGCCCAGGATGATTCCCGTAGAGACGGGCTCTTTCAAGGACAGGAGCCGTTTTCCGAGCAGCACCGGCGCAGCCGCCAGCGCCAAAGCCGCGGCGGAAACCGTGCAGGCCGCGCCGCCTGCCACAACCGTCCCTGCAAAAGCCCCTGCCGTAAAACACACGGACAGGGCTTCTATACTCCTTGCCTCAACCATACATTGCGAAATTACGTAATAATTTACTATCTTTGCAAGGATATAGCAGAAAAAATATAACACTATCCATACATTATGATTATTCTTGTTATCAATTGCGGAAGCTCATCCATCAAGTATCAGCTTCTGGACATGAAAAGCGACGACGTTTACGACATCATCGCCAAAGGTATAGCAGAGAAGATAGGCCTTCCGGCCGGCATCCTGCAGTATGCTCCCGCCGGGAAGGACAAAATTGTGACGGATGTTCCCATTCCGGACCACAAAGTGGGCATGCAGCTCATCCTGGCCGCCCTTACGGACAAGGAGCACGGCGTGCTCCAGTCCCTGGAGGATATCGAGGCCGTCGGGCACCGCATCGTGCAGGGCGGAGACTTCTTCTCCGGGTCGGCCATCGTCACGGACGATGTCCTGGAAAAGATCGCTTTCTGCTCGGACTTCGCCCCGCTGCACAATCCGGCCCACCTGCTGGGCATCCATGCCATGCAGGAAGTGCTGCCCAGCGTGCCGCAGGTGGTCACCTTCGACACCGCCTTCCACCAGACCATGCCCGCCTATGCATATATGTATGGTCTCCCGTACGAGTATTATGAGAAATACCGCGTGCGCCGCTACGGCGCCCACGGCACTTCCCACCAGTTCGTGGCCGGGGTGGGCGCCAAGCTCGCCGGGCTGGATATCAACAATTCCAAGATCATCACCTGCCACCTGGGCGCCGGCAGTTCCATCTGCGCCATCCAGAACGGCAAGTGCGTAGACACTTCCATGGGCTTCAGCCCGCTGGAAGGCATGATCATGGGCACCCGCGTGGGCAATATAGACGCCAATGCCGTCATCTACCTGGAGAACAAGCTGGGCGTAACCCCCGACGAGATGTCCGTCATCCTCAACCGCAAATCCGGCTTCCTGGGCTTGTCCACCAAAACCTCGGACGCCCGCGAGCTCAACGAACTGGCCAACAGCGGAGACCCCAAGGCCAAGCTCGTGTTCAAGAAGTTCACGTACGATATCATCAAGAACATCGGCTCCTATGTGGCAGCCATGAACGGCGTAGACCTGATCGTATTCACCGGCGGTATCGGCGAGCATAACAGCCGCCTGCGCCGCCGCGTGCTGGAGAACTTCTCCTATCTGGGCCTGAAGGTGGACTACGAGGCCAACGTGGCCTCCGGCGAAGACACCATCATCACCACGGAAGATTCCGCCGTGAAGGCCGCCCTCATCTGCACCAACGAGGAGCTGGTCATTGCCCGCGACACCATGCATTTAGTACTTGAAAACCAAGAATAATATGATTACCAATTTCAACGATTTGTTTGCCGAGTTAAAGGCAAAAGGCATCTGCAAGAGAATGGTGGCCGCATGGGGCGTGGATTCCCACACCATCGAGGCCGCTTCCCTGGCTTCGGACATGGGCTTTGTGAAAGTTACCCTGGTGGGCGATCCCGCCATGATCAAGGAAGTGTGCGACAACGCCGGGATCGACATCGCCAAATCCACCATCGTCGAGGAAACGGACGAGCTCAAAGCTGTGGCCAAGGCGGTCCAGATGGTCCACGACGGCGAAGGCGACGTCCTGATGAAAGGCCTTTGCTCCACGGACAAGTTCCTGCGCGCCATTCTGAATAAAGAGTGCGGCCTGCTTCCTCCCAAGGGCCTGCTGAGCCATGTGGGCGTAATCGAGAACCCGAATTACCACAAACTCATGTTCATCACGGACATGGCCGTAATTCCGGCTCCGGACTTCCGCCAGAAGGTCAAACTGGCCGGTTTTGTCACGGGTGTCGCCCGTAGCTTCGGCATCGCCATGCCCAAGATCGCCTTCATCGCTGCCTCCGAGCAAATGCTGGACTCCATGCCGGCCTGCATCGAGGGTGCCATGCTGGCCAAGATGTGCGACCGCGGCCAGATCAAAGCCATCGGCGACGGTCCGCTGGCCCTGGATGTCGCCATCGACGAGGAAGCCGTCCAGATCAAGAAACTCAAGAGCCCGGTCGCCGGAGACGCCGACTGCCTGCTCTTCCCCAATATCGAAAGCGCCAACGTATTCTGGAAAACCAATTCCAAACTGGCCAAGGGCGTGCGTCAGGCCGGTTTCCTGGTGGGAACCAAGGTGCCTTGCATCCTTGCCTCCCGCGCAGACTCCGTCGATGTGAAACTGAACTCCATCGCCTCCGCGGTCATCTCCGTCAAATAAGAAAAACCAATTACCCAATCCCAAAAATGAGAAAGTTTATCGTAGCCGGGAACTGGAAAATGAACACCACCGTTCCCGAAGGTGTAGCCCTCGCTAAGGCTGTCGTAGAAAAATCCAAGGATGTCCCCGCCAATGTAGAGCTGGTCGTGGCTCCGCCCTTCACCCATCTTGCCTGCGTGGCCGATGCCCTCAAGGGCTCCAAGGTGCAGCTCTCCGCCCAGAACTGCGCAGACCATGAGAAAGGCGCCTATACCGGTGAAGTGGCCGTGAACATGCTCACGTCCATCGGTTGCCAGTACACCATCCTGGGCCACTCGGAGCGCCGCCAGTATTACGGCGAGACCGACGAGAAGCTGGTTGTCAAGACCAAGCTCGCCCTGGAAGCCGGCCTCAAGGTGATCCTTTGCGTGGGAGAGAACCTGGAAGAGCGCGAAGCCGGCAAGCACTTCGACGTGGTTACCGCCCAGACCAAGAACGTGCTCTATAACTTCACCGCCGAGGATATGAAAAATGTGGTGATCGCCTATGAGCCCGTTTGGGCTATCGGCACCGGCAAAACCGCCACAGCTGCCCAGGCCGAGGAAATCCACGCCTGCATCCGCAGCGTCATCGCCGAGAAATTCGGCCTGGAGGTGGCAGATGACATGACCATCCTCTACGGCGGCTCCTGCAAGCCCTCCAACGCCAAGGAACTCTTTGCCGAGAAAGACATCGACGGCGGCCTCATCGGCGGCGCCGCCCTCAAGGCAGAAGACTTCATTGGAATTGCCACCTCTTTCTAAAGCGGCTGGAAAGCATATAAAACAAGAAAACCGGTTCTTGAGGAAAGCCTCTTGAACCGGTTTCTTGACGTGTACTAAAACCTAAACCTATCATATAGATGCAATGTCGGGGAAAAACGTTGCAGGAATTCCGGAAAAAAAGAAACTTTTTGCAATCCCGAAAAAACTTCGTATCTTTGCGCGCTTTAAAAGCCATAAGGGCTTTTGGTGCAATGGGGTGCGCGAAAAATCGCACTGAGTAACACATTTTAAACAACAAACGCAATGAAGCATTTTGCACTGAAAGGCGAAATCCGCCAGAAGGGCAACAAGGCCGTCCTCAAGGCCTTCCGTCGTCAGGGTCTGGTTCCCTGCAACCTCTATGGACTGGGCATGGACAATGTCCTTTTCACTGTCTCCGAGAAAGAGCTTAAGGGTCTCACCCACACTCCCGCCTCCTACATCGTGGATCTGGAGCTGGATGGCAAGGTATATACCGCCGTCGCCCACGAGTATCAGTGGCACCCGGTAGAGGACAGCTGCCTGCACGCAGATTTCCTCGCCGTCAATGAGGAGAAACCCATCGCTATCAATGTTCCGCTGAACATCACCGGTCACCCGGTAGGTGTACAGGCCGGTGGTAAGTTCACCCAGAACGCCCGCACCCTGAAGGTCTGCGCCCTCATGAAAGACCTCCCGGACCAGCTGGACATCGACGTCACTCCGCTGGAGCTGGACAAGAGAATGGTTGCCGGAGACCTCAAGTTCGAGGGTATCCAGATCATCTCCGACAAAAACACCATCATCTGCTCCGTAAAGACCACTCGCGCCATGCAGCAGGCTGCCGCCGAAGCTGCCAAGGCCGCCAAGTAATCTGAGCGATGAATTACCTTGTTGTAGGGCTCGGGAACATCGGCGTGGAGTACGCTCACACCCGGCACAACATGGGATTTATGATATTGGATGCCTGGGCTCAGGCATCCAATGTCCTTTTCAGTACAGACCGTTACGGCTCCGTGGCCGAGATTTCCGTCAAAGGACGCCATTTTTTCCTGCTCAAGCCCTCCACTTACATGAACCTGAGCGGAAACGCCGTCCGGTACTGGCTGCAAAAACTGAATCTGCCCCTGGAGAACCTCTTGGTGGTCTCGGACGACCTCAACCTCCCCTTCGGGACGCTGCGCATGCGCACCAGCGGAAGCGCCGGCGGCCACAACGGGCTGGAGAACATCACTCAGCTGCTGCAGAGCGACCAGTGGACCCGGATCCGCGTGGGAATCGGCAACGATTTCAGCCGGGGCGGGCAGATTGATTTTGTGCTGGGAGAGCTCTCTTCCCAGGAGCGGGAGCAGGTCCCGGAACTGGCCCGCCGGGTAATTCAAGGCATCAAGGACTGGGCCTTCATCGGAGCCCAGCGCGCCATGAATTCTGTCAACGCCAAGCCTCAGAAAACAGACGAGAACCACTGAAACGGTTCTTTTTCAAGCGGAAAGGCCTAATTTTTTCCATTTTTTTTTGCTTTTTCTCTTTTTTGTGCCTAAATTGCACAAAACTTTGTGAATTAACATTTAACGAACCAAAATAAATTAATTGTCACATGAAAGAGCTTGTTGAAAAAATCAATGCCGAATTCGCCGAGTTCAAACTGAACGCAGAGGCACAGGTGGTCAAAGGTAACAAGGCTGCTGGCGCTCGCGCCCGCAAAGCTGCCCTGAACCTCATGAAGGACCTGAAAGATTTCCGCAAAGTTTCCGTAGACGCTGCCAAATAAGGCTATTTCCGGAAATTGAAGAAAAAACGTTGCAGAAAATTCTTTTTTCTGCAACGTTTTTTCTTCATATTGCATCTATAAGACAGGTTTAGGTTTTAGTACACGTCATAAAACCGGCTCAAGCGAAAGTTTGGGTCGGTTTTTTGGTTCGCCCAGCACGAACGTACTCTAATGGGTGCAAGTCCCCAAACCGCCCTGATAGTGGGAAGGTGGTAATGATGCAAAAAACAGTTGGTGACGGCCGCCGCGAAGAGGGCTATTATTATTAGCTGCCTGGCCGCCACCGATCCAAAAAGTCAAGGTTGCCAACCCAAAATATCAGTTATACCCTCCTGGCCCATCCCTAGATAAACTATGGGAGGGGTGCGCCGACGTTTGGGGAGAGATACGCCGGTAGTTTGGGAGAGGTGCGCCGACATTTTGGGAGAGGTGCAATTTTTGTTTTGACACCTCTCCCAGTGAGAATGCATTGCAGTGCTATCTGTGGCCGATATGAAGGGAGAGGTCCCCGGCAAAAAAATGCACCTCTCCCAAAAATGCCCCCAACCTCTCCCAGTCAGGCATTACTCCCACACCCATCTCTCCCAGGCAGGCATTACTCAAATGGCCCTCTTTGTGGCGACCGTCACCAACCACTTTTGTCAAATCGCCAACCACTTTTGTCAATTATACCCACTCCGGGGATGATGCTTCAGGACATTCTCATGCCAGGTGGAACTGTCAATGTGGGTGTAGAGCTCCGTGGTCAGGATGCTCTCGTGACCCAACATTTCCTGGACGATTCTCAGGTCCGCCCCGTTCTCTATGAGGTGGGTGGCGAAGGAGTGGCGGAAGGTGTGGGGCGATATCTCCTTCTGGATGCCGGCAGCCATGGCTTGCTGCTTTACCAGTTTGAATACGGAGATACGGCTCAGCGGCTTTCCGAAACGGTTCAGGAACAGGATGTCGTCATAGGCCCGCCCAGCCGGCTCAGGGCGGCAGGCCAGATAAGCCTTAATAGCGTCTGCCGCCATTTCCCCAAGGGGCACCAGGCGCTGCTTGTCTCCCTTGCCGACGACATCCACAAAGCCTTCTTCCAGGTGCACATGGGAAATCTGCAGCCCGGCGGCCTCACTCACCCGGAGTCCGCAGCCGTAGAGCACTTCCAGGATGGCCCGGTCCCGCAGTCCGAACGGCTTCTTGAGGTCTACCGAATCCAGGATAGCCTCTACCTCCTGCACGCTCAGGACGGCCGGAAGGTATTTCCCCAGTTTCGGGGAATCGATCCGGTCGCAGGGGTTCTCCGGAATCTCTCCCTCCTGGACGCACCAGTCGAAGAAGGAGCGCAAGGAGCTCAGCAGCCGCGCCGTGCTCCGTTTGCCCAGACCGTCTTCGGTGACTTTCCCCAGGTACTGCGCAATCTGCTCCGTGCCGATTCCGGCAACATCATCTCCGCACCACCCGATCAGCCCCTCCACGTCATGACAATAGGATGTCACCGTATTTGGCGACATCCTCCGCTCCAGCCGGAGGTAGTTCCTGTAGTCTTTAACGATTCCGGTCATGACAATTCCACCTCCGAAGAGAGGAAATTAGGTAAAACGAAGTTTTGAACGCTGTGGCGAAGCTAAAAATCTTTTGGGAAGTCCCCCTCCGAGGAGGGGGATTTAGGGGGTGAGTAACGTAAAACGAAGTTTTGAACGCTGTGGCGAAGCTACAGCGTTCCGTATTTTTTACCGTAGAGGAGCATCTGCCCCAGGTAGTCGTCCGTGTACACGGGAACGTAGTCCGTGATGGTGCCGGCGCTGCCGTAGACGGGCTGGATCTCGGGGTTCACGAAACCGCCGTAGGGCTTGAGGTTCAGGGCCTCGTAGCGCTCCTTCACCTCTTTGTGCAGCTGCGGGTCGATATGCACCGCATAGGTCTCGATAAGGGCCTTTCCGGCTTCATAGTCGCCCTCGGACTTGATCCGCTGGATTTCGGCGAGGAGCTCTGCGAACAGGCCGCGGAGCTTCTGGTAGTCGTTCACTACAAAGTAGGTTTTCCCGCCCTTGACTTTCTTTTCGATCACCTTGTCCTTTGCGCCTTTCTCCAGGCACCACTGGGCCACCAGCTTGCGGTTCTGCATGTGGGCCTCCGTGTTGGGACGGCCCAGCTCCACGCGGGTGAACTGGACCATGAGCCCGTTCCGGATGTAATTGTCGTATTCGGCCTTGTAGGCTTCCGGGTCCGGCATAATCCCCAGCTCCACCATTTTCGGGTCGGCCGTATAATAAAGGCCGAACAGGTCTGCCCGGGCTTCTTCCAGGGCCGACGCATATTCGCCCATGGCCGTGGTGCTCACCCCGGGAAGCAGCTGGCCGGAGGCATGGCCCAGGCACTCGTGCAGGTCCGTGTGGATTTCGTCGGCGATGGTGCCCCACTTCTTGGCCAGTTCGATCTCTTTCTTGCTGTAGGCGAACTCGGTGAGGGTGCTGGTGGGAAGCTCCTGGGCGGCCAGGTCATAGGTGTGGGTGATGTTGGCGATGGTCACGCTCTTGGAGCCGTGTTCTTTGCGGATCCAGTCCGCGTTGGGCAGGTTGATGCCGATCGGGGTGGAGGGATAGCTGTCCCCGGCCAGGCACACCGCATTGATGACCTTGGCCGACACGCCCTTCACTTTCTCTTTCTTGAAACGGGGGTCTACCGGTGAGTTGTCCTCGAACCACTGGGCGTTGGCCGACAGGATTTCCGTCCGCTTGGACGCTTCGAAGTCCTTGATATTCACGTAACCCTCCCAGGAGGCCTTGCGCCCCAGCGGGTCGTTGTAGTCTTCGATGAAGCCGTTGATGAAATCCACCGTGCCCAGGGTGTCCTTCACCCACTCGATGTTGAACTGGTCCCATTTGCGCAGGTCTCCGGTGTTGTAATAGTCGATCAGGATGCCCAGCGCCCGTTTCTGGATGTCGTTTTCCGCCACTTCCCGGGCTTTGGACAGCTCTTCGCAGATTTTCTCGATGGCGGGGGAGTAGATGCCGCCGATTTTCCAGGGCAGTTCCCGGACCACGCCGTCGGCCCCTTTCACCACTTTGGTGTTGAGTCCGTAGGAGATGGGTTCCGGGTCTTTGGGATTCATCTGGGCGGCATAGTAGGCTTCCACTTCTTCGCGGGACACACCCTCGTAGTAGTTTACGGCCGAGTTTTTCACGATGTCCCCGGCGGTGTCCGTGGAGCGGCGCTGCGGCCAGATGTCCGGATTGTAGATGACCTCCAGCAGGCCCTCGTCCGCGACGCCGGCCTTGGAAAGCAGGGAGGCGAAATACTCCCGCGGGCATTCCGGGAAGAACTTGTCTTCTGCGTAGTGATGGTGAATGCCGTTGGAGAAGAACAGCCGTTTGGCATAGATCACGAATCCGTCCCAGTCCGGGTTGCCGGGCTCGGGGTCTGCCTGCTCCAGGATGGCTTCCACGGCGTGGCGCACCCGGAGGTTGTCTTTGCAGTTCTGGTCCCAGAGGATGTCCCGGCCGTATTTGGCGGCCTCTGACAGGTGGTAGGCGTACTCTTTCTGCCGGAGGGAGAGGTTCTCCCAGCCGGGAATCCGGTAGCGCATGACTTTAAGGTCTGCGAAGCTGTCAATGGTATATTTGAACGTGTCTTCCCCGGCCGACGGAGCCGGCGTTTCGCAGCCGGACAGGAGGGCTGCGGCACCCGCGAGAATCATCATTTTGCCAATCTGTTTCATAATAATCCAGTTTGGTGCAAATTTATAAATAATTCATTAACTTTGCAGGAATAAAGACCGAATTTATGCGCGACAAAGTCAAATATGCAGTACTGCTTGCAGCCGTTTTATGCTTTGCTTTCTCCTGCACCCCGGACTCCAAATTCGACTTCGAAGCCTCTGGAGAAGGCACCGGCTCGTATGTAACTCCCTCGCGGACTGTCTCCCCGGATGTCCGGCAGGTACTGATTTATGTTGCAGGCGGCTACAATTCGCTGGACAACTACCTGCAGGAAGACATTGAAGATCTCCGCAGCAGCGTGCTTCCTTCCCGCAGGACTTCTACGGACCCTGTCCTGCTGGTCCTTTCCCGCCTGACCGCCCAATACCGGGACTACCAGACTCCAAGCCCCGCGGCGCTGGTGCGGCTCTATTCGGACGAAAACGGCCGGGCCGTCAGCGATACGCTCCGTGTCTGGGACGGAACCCGGCCCCTGTGCCAGGACGCCACCCTGCGGGAAGCCCTGGAGTATGTGAACCAGTCTTTCCCCGGCAACCGCTACGGCATGGTCTTTTCTTCCCACGCTACGGGCTGGCTGCCTTACCGGTATTACTTCAACCCTTCCGTGTTCGAGTCGGCCGCCTGGGCGGCATCTCCCCGCCGTTCCCGCTCCGGGCAGGCCCCCTGGCGTGACCGTCCGGAAGTGTTCCCTCCGCTGGACGCGGACGACGGCATGCCCGCGGTCAAGAGTGTGGGCATGGACGACGGTGACCCCGTGTACGAGATGGAACTGGAAGATTTTGCCGACGCCATTCCCATGCATCTGGATTACCTGCTGTTCGACGCCTGCCTGATGGGCTGCGTGGAAGTAGCCTATGAACTTCGCGATGTCGCAGACCTTGTAGGTTTCTCCCCGACGGAGGTTCTGGCCGACGGGTTTAATTATAAGACAATTACCGGCCATCTTATGAAGTCCAGTCCGGACCCTGTCGCGGTATGCCGGGAGTACTTCGAGGCTTACGACAAACAGTCCGGAGAGTCGCGTTCGGCCACCATCTCTGTGGTGGATACCCGGAAAATGGATGACCTGGCGCAGGTTTGCCGCTCGCTCTTTGGGAAATACCGTTCCCAGATCGCCGTCCTTCCCGGCCGAAATGTGCAGGGGTATTTCCGCAACAACCGGCACTACTTTTACGACCTGCAGGACATCCTGGTCCAAAGCGGCATCACAGAGTCGGAAGAAGCTTCCCTGCAAAGCGCCCTGGACCAGTGTATCGTGTACAAGGCCGCCACGCCCTCCTTCCTGAGAATCGCCATCAAAACCTATTCCGGCCTGTCCATGTATCTCCCGTCCATGGGAAGTACGTATCTGGACACCTTCTACCGGTCCCATGTGGCCTGGAACCAGGCTACTTCGCTAGTCCAATAAAAAAGCAGTCTCTTTTCATGAAAGACTTTTTCAAAACCGTACTGGCCGTCATCTGCGGCATCCTTATCCTGCAGCTGGTCGGCTTTATTTTCCTGATGGGTTTCATCGGCTCGGCCGCCTCCTCCGGCAGCAAAGTGGTGCTGCCCCGCAGCGGGGTCCTGGATATCAACCTCAGCGACTATACCCTTGCCGAGCAAAGCCAGGAAATGCCCTCGTCGGGCAGCCTCCTGTCCGGCAGTTTTGCCATGGGGCGCAGCGTAGGCATCTGGGATGCCGTCCAGGCTATTGAAGCCGCCGCAGCCGATCCCGCCATCCGCTATATCTTCCTGCGCCCGGACGGGGGTGAGATGGCCGGTATGGCCGCCCTGGAAGAGCTCCGTACCGCCCTGCAGAACTTCCGTCAGAGCGGAAAGGCCGTTGTGGCCTATACGGAAATGCCCGGGAACGGGAGCTATTACCTGGCCACTGCGGCCGACAAGATCTATATGTCCTCCTATCATGGGGCCACATACACGCTGCTGGGCCTGACCAGCCAGCAGTTCTTCCTGAAGGACATTCTGGACAAGCTGGGCGTCAATGTCCAGCTGATCCGCCACGGAAAATACAAGAGCGCCGGCGAGATGTTCGTCCGCTCCGGGTCGTCGGCCGACAACCGGGAGCAGTATCAGAGCATGATCAATTCGGCCTGGAAGGCGTATTCCGGCGCCATTTCAGCGGCCCGTGAAATCCCCGAGGACCAGTTTAACGCCCTGGTGGACAACCTGGCCCTTAATTTCCCGGAAGACTTCCTGAAAAACGGACTTGTGGACGAACTCATGGACCGGGAAGCCCTGATCCAGAAACTGTGCACCCTTGCCCAGGTATCTACGCGGGAAGAGCTGCATCTGGTAGCCCTGCCCGATTATGTGACGGCGCGCGTGAACGCTTTCCCCGGCCGCACCAACGTGGCCATCCTCTTTGCCGACGGTGAAATCGTGGACGGGAAAGGCCCCGGCCTTGCCGCAGACAGCTTTGTGCTGGAGGTGGATGCCCTGCGCAAGGACCCTTCCGTGAAGGCGGTGGTCCTGCGCGTGAATTCTCCCGGCGGCAGTGTCATGGCCTCGGAGAAAATCCGCAGCGCACTGGACCTGCTGGGCAGCGAGAAGCCCCTGGTGGCCTCTTACGGGGATTATGCCGCGTCCGGTGGCTACTGGATTTCCAGCGGCTGCAGCCGGATTTTTGCCGATGCCACCACCCTGACCGGCTCTATCGGCGTATTCTCCATGATTCCGGATTTCTCCAAGGTGGCCGGCAAGCTGGGCGTGGGCGTAGAGAGCGTTTCCTCCAACAAGCACAGCGACGTGCTTTCCCTGATGCGTCCTTTCTCGGCCGACGAACTGGCCTACATGCAGGCCTCGGTGGAGGATATCTATGAGCGTTTCGTGAGCCTGGTTTCCACCAGCCGCGGCATGGAGACCACTGCGGTGGACGCCATCGCCCAGGGCCGCGTGTGGGCCGGAAACGATGCCCTCGGGATTGGCCTGGTGGACGAGATCGGCACACTGAAAGACGCGGTCGCATATGCCGCCTCCCAGGCAGGCCTGATGTCCCCCGAAGACTACCGGGTGGTAACCAGCCCGGCGGTTCCTGGCATGCTGGACAACCTCCTTTCCCTGATCAGTACGGCCGGACAGGAGCCCACCGTTCTCTCCGGCACTCCGATGGAGTCCATGGAACGCTCGCTCAAGGGCCTGCTGAAAGACAATCGGCCTACCGGCGTATTTGCCCGGATGCCTTATTGCATGGAGATCAGATAGATGAGCGAAGAGCGTAAACTGACACCCATGAAATTCCTGCGCGATGTGCAGGAGTTTCCCTGGGGCCAGGCGGATTATCGCCTGGCAGACCTGGGCTTTGTGGATTCGATGGCCTGCGAGGGCTGGCTCAGCGGAAATACCCTCAGCGACATCATGCAGACCTATCTGGAGCGCGTGGTGGGGGAAACCGCCTTCGAATGGTACGGAACGCAGTTCCCGGTGCTGGTGAAGTATTTGGATATCAAAGGGCGCACGTCCCTTCACGTGAACCCGGACGACGAGACGGCCGCCCAGCGGTACGACGCCTTCGGGAAAACCGCCCTCTGGTATGTAGAGTCCTGCGGCCCCGAGGCTTGTCTCTATCTGGGGTTCCGCAGGGATGTGGAGGCCGCTGAGTTCTACCGTGCCTGTGCCCAGAACCGGGTGGAAGACCTTTTATATGCGGTAAAGCCCAAGCCCGGAGAAAGCTACCTGATCCTCCCGGGCATGGTCCATGCCGCCAAGGATGTGCGGCTGCTGGAAATCGCAGAGGCCTCGGAACTGGGTTTCCGCCTGCACGACTGGGGGGCGGAAGACCGGGAAATCCACCTGGAAGAGGCTTTCGACCTGATCGACTTCCGTCAGGCGGCGCGGCCGGAGCCCTTGCAGGGAGACCTTCTGGCGGCAACGCCCCAGTTCACCGTGCATAGGATTGCGCTGCGGGAAGCCTTGAAAAGCCACGCCTCGGAAGACGATTCCTTCCTGGTGTACGTGTGCACCGGCGGTGCCGCCGCTTTGCGGCTGCCATCCGGGGAGACTTATCGGCTCAAGGCCTCGGACGTGCTGCTGGTCCCTTCGGAAGCCTGTGATTTTTACCTGGTTCCGGAAGAAAGCGGGACAGTGCTTTTGGAAGTTCGGCTGGATCCCCGTCCAGAAACCGACCTGGTGTCAGACCCTGTAGAGGAATAATTATGGCAGAAACCAGAATAGACAAGTTCCTGTGGGCCATCCGCGCTTTCAAGACGCGGACAGAGGCCACGGAGGCCTGCAAAGGCGGAAAGGTGAAAGTGGGAAATGTCAATGCCAAGCCTTCCCGTCCCGTCCAGGCCGGGGAAGTGCTGCAGGTGAGGAAGGGGGCCATCGTTTATACGTACAAGGTGGTTCAGCCGCTGGAGCACCGGGTGGGGGCCAAACTGGTCCCGGATTACGCCCTGAACCTTACACCCGCCTCCGAACTGGAAAAACTGAAGGCTCCGGTAGAAACCTTCTTCCTTACCCGGGACCGGGGCGCGGGAAGGCCCACCAAGAAAGACCGCAGGGAAATAGAACAAGCCTGGGATGCCATCGATTTCAATGATATTCCGGACGATGTAGCCGCCCGTTTCGGCCTGTCGGACGAGGACCTGGACAATCTGTAGTACCTACTTATCTTCCGCAAATCATCTTAAAGTCGCAGAACGCACAGCTTTGCGGCTTTTCCGTACGCAGGAACGGGATGGCTGGATTTACCAGTTCGTCCAGGGTCTGTTCCAGCTTCTGTTTCACGATCCGGGAGAACTCCAGGCTCTCCGGGTGGTCTTCCAGGGCTTTGGTGTAGAGCTGCACCGTACTGTAAATGGCGTTGACCAGGTTTGCCTTCTCATAGTCGGGATCCTGATGCAGATAGTAGTCGTACAGGAATAGCTGGAGCGCAATCTTGGGCCTGTCCGCGCCCGGCGGCGCAAAGAGTTTCTCCGCAATGGCGGCTGCGTTTTCGTCCGTGATGTTTGTCTCCTCGTTCTTCACCGCACCGGTCTTGTAGTCCAGGATGCGCACCTGACCGGGCAGGTAAGAATCGATCCGGTCCACGAACCCCTTGAAGCGGAAACCGTGGAAGACGGCCTTCCGGCGGCTCTCCAGACCCAGGATGCGGAATCCTTCGCTTCCGGTGTCTGCGAGGAGTTTCCGGTCGTGGGCGAGGGTATTCTCCACATAGTCCAGCAACACCCGCTCCAGAATCAGGTTCCGTCCGCTCACCTCTACGCTCTTCATCTCTTCCATCACGTTGTTGCGAATCAGCTGCCGGAGCAGTTTCCTGTCTTTTTGGAGGCGGTCCAGATCCGCTATGCGCAGCATCCCGCCGACAAAGGGCGTGTATAACTGCTGCATCACCTTGTGGAAGACGTTTCCGAGCATGCCGGCATCCAGGGACTCGGCCACCTCGTCGTCGGCGGCAAGCCCTTCCACGGCCTTGTAATAGAATTTGGCAGGGCAGAACAGGTAGTCCTGCATCAGGGTGGCGGACAGTTCCATCTCCCGGATCCGGGCAATGTGCTCCGGCGTTTTGGGAATGGACGGGGCCGCCGGAACGGGGTGCATCCGGGCTGCGGCGGTAAACTTCTGGAGCGGCATTCCGAAGTGGTATTCCAACTGCTTGATATAGCGGCTTTCTTCCCCGCTTTTCACGCCCTCCGTTCGGCTGTCGTACACCAGCCATACCTTTTCCGCCCGCTGGATCATCCGATAAAAATAGTAGGCCCAGACGGCATCCTGGTATTCGTGGGTGGGCAGGCCGAACCCCTTGCGCAGTTCCGGCGGAATGAAAGAGGAGTTGAAGCTTTTGCGGGGGAAGGTGTTTTCATTGGCGCTGAAAATGACCAGGTTCCGGAAATCCAGCGCCCGGGTTTCCAGCGGCCCCATGATCTGGAGCCCCTGCAGCGGTTCTCCGCGGAAGGGCACGGAGATCCCTTTCAGCAGGCTGTCCAGGATGCTCAGGTGCGTGGCCGGAAGCACGGGAAGGTCTTTTTCCCGCAGGATATTCAGCGCCGTATGGCAGCGTTTGGCAAAATCCAGTTCCAGCAGGGTCTCTCCTTCCGGGCCCATCCGGCTGCCCAGATACAGGAGGATATCCTGCAGGTATTGTTCCATTTCGTGGTTATGGGCGGCCGATGCTTCTTTGGGCCGGGTGATAATCGGCCGGAAGACCAGCTCCAGCAGGGGACCGCCCTGCACATCCTCCAGGGGAATATAGTATTTGCCCTGCTGCTTGACTTTTTCCACGACAGCCGTCTCTTCCGGAGACAGTGCCTCCCGGAACAGGCTGGCCGAGAATACCTCGCTCACGCTGCGGTGATAGAAATACCAGCTGTTGTCGGAGCGGTGCCTGAGCTGCATCTGTAAAGACCCCACCGCGCTGACCAGGGTGTACACGGCGCTGGAAGTCATGGGGAAACCCATGGTGACATTGATGCTGTCGTACTGCTCCGGGATGGAGCTGAGCAGGGGAAGCAGCAGGGATTCGTCCGGAAGCACGAAGGCGGTCTCTACCGGGTCTCCCTGGATTTCGGAGAGGATTTGGGGCGCAAGCTTGACCTGCCCCACAGACGAAGGGACGCTGATGACCCGGATTTCCGGTTTCCCCAGCCCCTCCGGGTCCGGGACGAATTCCGGCGGAAACTCCCGGATGTTGTCTGACAGGAAGAGGGAGGATTTGTTCTCCGGGTCTTGGATCTCCTCCGAGCTGAAATCCCACACGAACCCGGCGATACGGGCGTCGCGCATCTTCTTCAGAAGCAGTTTCTCGCACAGGTTCAGGGCATTCAGGCCCACGAATACGAATTTCTCCGTCTCCGGAAAGAGCGGCGCCAGGATATCCCGTGCCGACCCTTCTTTCAGGCGCTCCGCCAGGGAGCGGTACACCTTTCCCTCATAGGCCATCCCATCCCGGTCCAGGGCGTCGTTGAAGCTCCGGTACAAGGGGTACAGGATGTTCCAGAGCCCCAGGAAGCGCTCTTTCATGACGCCGCTCTTGCGCTCCCGGAAGTGGGAGAGGAAGTGGTCGATGGCCGCCCGCTGCGTTTCGCTCAGGTATGCATAACTGTCCTGGATGGCTTTGAGGTCCGACACGTTCTGGAACAGGCTCCGGGCGTCTACCAGGTATTTGTCGATGTCCGAGAAATCCGACAGGATCATGTCTCCCCAGAAGATGAATTCGTCCAGGGGCTCCGCCTTCGGGTACAGCTCCTTGTAACAGTCGTACAGGGTGAGCAACAGGCGGATGCGGTCTGTGACCTGCGTTCCGTGCACCTCGCAGAAGAAGTCGCTGATGGTGTACAGGGGAGGGACTTCGAGGGCGATTCCCTGCTCTTTCACCTTCTGTGCCAGGTATTTCCGGAAGAAAACGATGGACCGGCGGTTGGGGAAGACAAACAGGGTCCGCTCCAGCTTGTCCGGCTGGAAGTAGTGGGATGCGACTTGTTTCAGGAAGGGTGTCATGTTTTCCGCGGCAAATAGAGGATTGTTTGCTAAATTAACAATTTTTCCGGAATAAATCATTATATTTGCAAATGGAATGTTTATTTTAGAAAAATTCCAAATAACAACTATTACTGATAATTAAAAGGACCGAACGATGAAAAAGAAATTCAGATGCCTCGTATGCGGCTATGTGTACGAAGGTGAAAACCCTCCTGCAGAGTGCCCCGTTTGCCACGCCAAGGCAGAAAAGTTTGTAGAGGTAAAGGAAGAGGCCGGCAAGGCCAAGTGGGCCTGCGAACATGAGCTGGGTGTAGCCAAGGGCTGCGATCCGGAAATCTGGGCCAATCTCCAGAGCGACTTCAAAGGGGAATGCACGGAAGTGGGCATGTACCTGGCCATGAGCCGCCAGGCAGAGCGTGAAGGCTATCCGGAAATCGCAGAAGCCTTCAAGCGCTATGCCTTCGAAGAGGCGGAGCACGCCGCCAAGTTCGCAGAGCTCCTGGGAGAGGTGGTCTGGGACACCAAGACCAACCTCAAGAAGCGCTACGAGGCAGAGGCCGGCGCCTGCGAGGGCAAGCTGGCCACCGCCCTGAAAGCCAAGCAGCTGGGCTATGACGCCATCCACGACACCGTGCATGAGATGGCAAAAGACGAAGCCCGCCACGGGGCAGGCTTCCTGGGTCTTTACAAACGGTTCTTCGGGGAATAAAGCCTATTCCGGCAGTTCATAGCCGAAGTACCAGTCTTTCTTCAAGGTGGGCACGCCGTCGGTCATCCAGGCCGGAGCGGGCTCACCTTTCAGGTAATGGTCGAAGAACTGCTGCAGGCGGATGGTGAGGTCTTTGCGGTTGCGGCGCTCCCGGAGGTTGTGGGCCTCGTCATTGTATTCCAGCAGCCAGGCGGGTTTCCCCAGCCGGCGCAGGCCCATGAACATCTCGATACCCTGATACCACGGAACGGCGCCGTCGGCATCGTTGTGCATGATCAGTACCGGCGTGGTCACGTTCGGGAGCTTGAACAGGGCGCTGTTCTCCAGATACAGGTCCAGGCCGTCCCAGAGGTTCCGGCCAATCCGGCTCTGCCCCTCCTCGTACTGCCCTTGTCTGGAACTGCCGGATTCCCAGCGGATGCCGCCGTAGGCCGAGGTCATGTTGCTCACCGGGGCACCGGCTCCGGCGGCCTTGAACATGCCCGTGCGGGTAATCAGGTAGGCTACCTGGTAACCGCCCCAGCTCTGGCCCTGGATGGCCATGTTCTCCTTGTCGATCCAGGGGAAACGGGTAAGGGATTCGGCTCCGCTTACAATGCAGTTGTAGGCGCTCTCGCCCGGCAGTCCGGAGGTGTACACGATGTCCGGGACAAAGACTACGTAACCCCTTGACACATAGAACGCGATGTTGATGATGGACCAGCTGGGCTGCACCTGGATGTGGTTGTACAGGGTTTCCGAGCTCTTCTCGTAGAAGTAGATCATCACGGGATACTTCTTGCTCTGGTCCAGGTTCTCGGGCTTGTACAGCAGGCCGTCCAGCTTGGTGCCGTCGTAGGCATACCAGTGGTACAGCTCCACCGTGCCCCAGTTGTAGTCTGCCATCTGGGGATTGATGGCCGTGTATTTCTGCTCGTCCTTGCCCAGGGTGCGGGTATAGTGCACATCCATGGGCAGGTTGAAGTTCCCTTTCAGGTAGGTGTAGGCATCGGCCTCCCGGGCCTTTTTTACGCCGCTCCAGGTGTAGCCGCCCCGCACCAGCGTCCGGAAGGTCTTCTCCGGCTTGGAAAGCTGCACGCTGGCCAGGCCGTTTTCCTTGGTGGCGTTGTCGAACAGGGTCAGAAGAAGGGTTTCGTCCGCTTTCACGTGGCGCTCTTCCTCGCGGTCTTTCAGGTTCAGGTAGCGGTAGGTGACGCCTTGCTCCCGGCCGGCGGTCAGGCGTACGGGCGCGCTGCCGTCTACGGGGACTTTCCAGATGTCGTAGCGGTCATACATCAGCAGGGCGCGGTCCTCTTCCAGCCATCCGCCCAGGCCGTAGGGGCTGGGAAGGGCGGGGTGGTCGTCTTCCTCGTCCCAGAGAGCCACCTGGGCGTCGGGGAAGAGGCTCTTTGTGTCGGCCGATGCGATGTCATAGCATTTCCAGCCTCTGTCGGCGGGGTCCCACCATACCACGTAACGGGCCAGGGGAGACAGGGAAGGGTTCCCCACCTGTCCCTTGACTACGGTGCGGGTGCCTTCCGGGGTGTCCAGCAGTACGCTCACGCTGCCTTCATAGGTCCACTGCTGGGCGATCGGGTCGTCGGTGACCACGCGGAGCGCATACGGGGAGTCTCCCCGGTTGCCCAGGGAGAAACGGGCGGCGCGCTGGTCGTTGAGCAGCCGCAGTTCCCCGCCGGGCAGGACCTCGGCCGGGAAAGTGAATGCCGCTTCGCGGGCCCGGTTCACCTTCACCACCGGCGGAAGCTGCTGGGCGTCCCAATTCCAGATGTCCAGCCCCGGCGTTTCAAAGGGAACCAGGGTGGTGTCCTTGGGCGGCATGTATTCCTGGACGCTGGTGAAAAAGCGCCTGCCGTCGTGGCTGAAAGAGGCGGAGCTGTTTTCCGTGAGGCCCCAACCTTTGTGAATGCGGCCGGCCTGCTCCGCCGTGACCAGGGTCTTCAGCGAGCCGTCCGAGAGGGAGTAGCGCTGCAGCGAGGCATGTTTGCTGCCACTGGAAAGGGTGTCCTGCGCGGTCAGGAAAAGGACTTGGGTCCCGTTCTCGTCGAACTGGGGAAGGGAGATCCAGCGGGCGCTGTCCGGAAGGAAGCGGGTCTCGCACCGGGCCACATCGAAAAAGCCGGTCCCGAACACTTTCTTGCCCACTTTACGCACCAGGGCCAGCGTATTGCCGTCCTTGGAGAACTGGTACTGCTCCACCTGCTGCAAGGTATCCAGGTGTGCATCGGCAAAGTGGTAAACTACCAGCGGATTGCCCAGGCGGTCTTTCTTCTTGCGGTCTTCCTTGTGCAGGAAGGTGGTGTCGGCCGACACGAAGGCGAAAGCGTCCGTGGCGTATTTCGCCATCTTGTATCCTTTGACCTGGGCGAACTTGGTGACGGCTCCGCTCCGGAGGTCTATCACCGCCAGGGAGTCCTGGGGCATGTCGTCCGGTTTTTTCTTGTCGATACGGGCCTGGCGGGTCTTGGCGAATTCCGGCTTGATCAGGCACACGGCGTGGGTCTCGCTGTCCAGGATGCGGGCCTGGTAGCCCCGCTCAATCTCAATCACCCGGCCTTTTTTGCCCAAGACGCGGAAGGTGAGCATTCCGTCGCCCTCCTGCGGGTTCACTTCGTAACTGATGACGTTTCCTTTCGGGGAGATGGACGTAGCCCCAACGCTTTGCCAGCTGTCATAGACCGTGTGGTCCAGCGGTTTCTTTTGGGCCGAGGCCAGCCCGGAAACAGTCAGGAGGCCGGCCAGAAGGAGGATTTTTTTCATATCTACTTTTGAATGACAGATAAATCTACATAGCCTCTGATGCCGTATACGACGGCTTTGTCAGAGAATTGCCATCTGCTCCAGCCGGAGGTGCGGGGAGGAGCGCTGTTGTACCGGGCTATCCACAGGGGGTAGTGCCCGGTGATGTCTTCGGACAAAATGTCCAGCGCGAATTTGTCGTTCGTATATACCATGGGTTTGCGCCCGTAATGGGCTTCCACCGTCTTGAGCCAGGTCAGGGCTTTCCGGTTGAGCTCTTCCGGGGTGCAGCCGCTGTGGATGGTCTCCACGTCCAGCACGGGAGGCAGGTCTGCGTGGGTGAGCGTCACGGCCGATATAAAGTTCTGCGCCTGCAGGAGCGGGTCTTTGGAGGTGCGGAAAAAGTGGTAGGCGCCCCGGGGAATCCCAACCCGGGCTGCCTGGGCCCAGTATTCGTCGAAGCGGTCGTCCTTCATGGACTCGCCCTCCGTGGCCTTCAGAAAAACCTGGGACACGGGGAGGATCTCCCGCGAGCGGAGGATGTCTTTGCTGGTGCGGCCCTGCCGGTCTATCACAATCCGGAGCGAATCCCACTGGATGTCTTTGTTGTGATGGGACAGGTCCACGGCGTAATGCCGATAACCACCTTCCGGCACGGGGGCCCCTACGCTGTGGTCGGCCGTGGCAATCCAGTAGGGAAGCGACACCGCCAGGACGACGGCGGCGATGGCGGCGGCCACGCTCCACCAGGGCAGGTTCAGTTTCCGCTGCTTCCGCTTCCGTTTGGAAGAAGCGGGCTTTCGGAGAGTTTTCCTTTGTGCCGGTTTACTTTTTGGGGTGGGCGTACCCTTTGAGGACGGCGGCATCGTGAATGGCCAGGTTTTCCAGGATATAGATGACAAAGATGCCGAATACGGCCAGGCTGATGTGCCGCCCCGTGAGCACTACGGCAAGGAGGACTCCGGCGCATAGCGCCAGGAAGCAAATCCGCTTTCCGTCCAGCAGCTTGTGCCCGGGCTTGACTTTCATCCCGAACATGGGAATCTCACTCACCAGCAGTACGCCCAGCAGCACGCTCAGCGTGGGCACGAACCAGGGGGCTTCCGCCCAGGCGGCAAGCAGGGAGCCGGGCGTGACGAAGGCATAGCAGCACAGCGCGCCGCAGATCATGGCGGCCGTAGGGGTGGCTACGCCCAGGAAATCCGTTCCCTGGCGCTCGTCGATGTTGAATTTGGCCAGCCTGAATGCGCTCATTACCGCCAGGAAAAGGGGAACATAGCTGATCCAGGAAGGACCGCCCAGCCGCTGCATGGTCTCTACCAGCATCAGGGCGGGCAGCAGGCCGAAGCTGACCATGTCGCAGAGCGAATCCAGCTCTTTGCCGATATCCGAGTAGGCTCCCAGCAGCCGGGCCGCCAGGCCGTCGCAGAAGTCGAAGACGGCGGCTGCGATCATGCATGCAAAGGCGATGTCCGGACGGTGCTGGAGGGTGAAAATCACTCCCATGGCCCCCGAGAGGAGGTTCATGGAAGTGATCATGTTGGGAATATGCTTTTTCAACGCCATCGTTTAGATGCCCAGCTTCTTGCGGATATCCTTGGGAACGGCGTTCTTGTTTACGACGAAGTTCAGGGTCTTGCCCTTGACGAAGTTCTCGGACATGTACCAGATACCCTTATAGGCACCGGTCTCTCCCCAGGAGTTCTTGATCAGGTAGTACTTGTTGCCGTTCTGGTCCTTGGCGATGCCGTAAAGGTGCATGCCGTGGTCGTCCGTGGAGGTTTTCTCGTCGAACCACAGCTGGCGGTTCTCCTGGGTCACCTCGATTTCCTTCACCACCTTGGGGGCGGCCTGCTTGGTGTCGTCCTTGCCCACCCAGCGCTCCTGGTCGGAGCCGGTGGTGACGGCGGCTTCCTGGTCTACCAGGATGGCCAGGCCGTTGCGGGTGAAACCGGCCTCGGAGACGTCTCCGCCCCAGGCTACGGTGTAACCGTTCTCAATGGCGTTGTCGATGATGGCCATGAACTCGTCCAGCGGGAGGTTCCAGGAAGGGGTCCAGCGCCAGTTGTCCTGCACCTCGATGGCAAAGGAGGTGTAGAAGGGGTGATGGGTGAAGGAGGTGAAGCCGACATAGTCGTCCATGTTCAGCCCCTGTGCGTCGCGGTAGCTCTCCGGGGTGTATCGGACACCGTTCACGGTGAATTCTGCCGGGATTTCTCCCATATAGGCGTCCAGGATGCCATTGACACCCTTGGGCCAGACGGGGGTGAGCTTGCGGTTGGGGTTCTTGACCACGGCGTCTACGTAGCCCTTGAGCACGGCGTCCAGTTCCGCCTGTACCGGAAGGTCGTAGCCGTACTGCAGGCCGGAATAGGCGCTCTGGGGAACCAGGCCGTAATTGCGGGCCACGTCCAGCACATCGCCGAAATCCGACCCGGCGCCGTACTGCAGTTTCCCGTCCAGGCGCACATATTTCAGGGAACGGTCATAGTAGGCCTTGCGCACGACGAACATCTCCGAGAAGTCCGGATACAGGGCGGGGTCTTTGATGCCCTTGGCCTTGATGGCTTCGGACTCCAGGAAAGACAGGGCGCTGAAGCACCAGCAGGTGCCGCTGCGGTTCTGGTTTTTGATGGAAGTGATGGGATTCTCCTTCACGATGGTGAACTGGTAGTCTTCCGGTTTTACGGCGGGAGCGTTCTGTGCCTGGACCAGGCCGGCTCCGAGGGTGGCGGCCAGGACAGCCGCAAGGATGCAGGGTTTGTTCATATCAGGGTGTTTTAAGATTTTCAAGCCTGTCCCACAAAATTAAATGTTTTATTGTAATTTTGCAAACGCTATGTCCAACGTACTTTACATTCACGGAATGGGGGGCGGCGGCGACAGCCGGATCCCCGGCCTGCTCTCCCGGTTTTTCGCAGATTCACCCGTCCGGGTGATTGTCCGCACATACAGTTTCGACCCGGACCAGGGGGCTTCCCAGATCGCGTCTTGGGTGCGGGAACTCAGGCCCGCCCTGGTTATCGGTGAGTCCCTGGGCGCCATCCAGGCGCTCCGGGTGGGGGGCGTCCCGCACCTGTTCGTCTCTCCGTCGCTGGGGGCGCCGGCGCTTCTGGTGAAGCTGGTCCCGGTGTCCCGTTTCGCCCTGGGCCGATGGTACCTTCACCGGCGCTTTCCCGTGAAGGCGGGAGACCGTCAGCCGCTGCTGTTCCGCCCTTCGGTCCTGCAAAAATACGGGCCGCACTGGGAGAAAGCGCAGGCGCAGGCCGGAAAGGACCTGGAGGCCGGCCTGCCGTTCTATGCCTTCTTCGGCACCATGGACCACTACAAGCGCTCCGGCGTGGTGCAGGTGGGCATGTGGGAGGACCTCTTCGGCAAAGACACTTATCAGGAATACGAAGGGACCCATTTCATGGAAGAGGAGTATGTGCGGGATCTGCTCGTTCCCAAAATCCGGGAAATGCTGGAATTGCAAAAATAGAGGGAAATGTGTATTTTTGCACTTTATTCCATTCCTATGAAAGTTCATGTCCTTTTCTGTGTAGCCGCCCTGGCCCTGTGTGCCGCCTGCAAGCCCAAACAGGCTCCCTCCCGGCCGGCGGTTGCCCTGGTGGAGGCTGTCGCGGCAGATACTTCCGGTCTTGGAAAACTGGCTGCCCGCGCCGGCCACGGGAATGTGCAGGGGTCTGTCGCCCTCATCGGAGAGCCCCGGGACGGGATGCTCCTCTCTCGCCGGTTCACGTCGGCAGACCTGCTGGACAATATAGACGGCCGCAGCGTCCGGGATTCCCTTCCGGATTTCGCCGGAGAGTCTTTCGATGTCATTCTGGATGCCTATAACGCTCCTTACAGCCACTTCTTTGTAGGCGGCCCGGATGCGGCCCTGCGGCTGGACAGCCTGCGGACGGCCGCCGTCAGAAACGCCCTTTTCGCCTGGGACAGCACCTGTTTCCGGACGTCGGACCTGGAGTCGGTGGCCATCAAGAGCCGCGCCAAGATCCTGGTCTTCACCTCCGCCGTCCAGGCGGAATACGGCCTGTTCGACGTAGACACGCTCCAGCAGCTCACCGGCGGGCGCAGCCATATCATCGCCCCGATGAACGTCATGCTGGAAGACGCCCTGTCCTCCGGCGCCCGCAACCTGGCGGTCTGGACCAGCCGGGACATCCGGGCCTCGCAGGCCTGGCAGACGGTTTTCGGCCGGATGAAGGAGACCGGCGCCAGTCTCTCCGTGATTTCCCCGGAGTCGGCCCTGGACAGCCGGACGGAACTGCGAGACGTCCTGCGGCAGTACCGGTCTACGGGCCGTGCCCTGGACGTGCTGCTTGTAGACAGCTATTCGGTGGACCTGCCTCCCATCCTGTCGGAGCTGGAGATGATCCGCCGCGGCGGAACGGACGAAGACGCCGCCCTGGGCAAGATGCTGTCGGAGCAGTTCCGGATCGTAGATGCCTCCGGCGCGGTGCTTCGCGCCACTTATCAGCTCCTTCGGCAGGAGAACCTTTTCACGCACCGGATCGCCCGTCCCTATGTCCGCTATTATGAGACCGTAGAGGGAATCGACGGAAGTGCCGCACTGGTGGAAGTCGGCGCCGCTTATGCCCAGAATGCCTATGTTCCAGATATCCATTAGTCCGGAAGAGATCAGCGCCCTGGAACTGGCTTCGTTCCCCGGGGATATCGTGGTGGTGGATGAACAGGGGCCCGCTCTGGACAGTGCCATCCGTTACCTGAAGCGGCAGCGGATCCTGGGCTTCGACACGGAAACCCGCCCCACCTTCACCCCGGACCAGCACAGCACCGGAACGGCGCTCCTGCAGTTGTCGGGCCCTGGAAAGGCGTTTTTGTTCCGCCTCAAGAAAACCGGGCTGCCCCGTCCCCTGGCCGCCATCCTGGCCAATCCCGCCATTGTCAAGGTGGGCGCCGCCACCCGCGACGATATCAAAGGCCTGCAGAAAATCACCCGTTTCGCTCCCAAGAATTTCGTGGACCTGCAGTCCATCGTGGCCGATTATGGCATCCGGGACAAGAGCGTCAAGAAAATGACCGCCATCATCCTGGGCGTGAAGATATCCAAAGCCCAGCAGCTTTCCAACTGGGAGGCGGAGCACCTGTCGGAGTCGCAGCGCCGCTATGCCGCCACCGATGCCTGGGTGTGCCGGGAAATGTACCGCAAGCTCATGGAAAGCGAAAAACACCCTTTAACTCCTGAACAGTTAAATCCGCAGCTCAATGGATAAAGTGATCCTACGTCCCCGCCGGGAGGAGTCGCTCCTGCGATACCATCCCTGGGTGTTCTCCGGAGCCATCGCCCAAATCACCGGCCATCCCGCAGAGGGAGACCTGGTGGGGGTGTATGCCGCCGACGGCCGTTTCCTGGCCTACGGCCATTATCAGATCGGCTCCATCGCCGTCCGTGTACTCAGTTTCGACGAAGACCCCACCCGGGCGGATTTCTGGGACGTCATGCTTTCGCGCGCCCTGGCACTGCGTCAGGCTTACGGCCTGGAGGCGGCTTCCCACACCAATTGCTACCGCCTGGTGCACGGTGAGGGCGACGGCCTTCCGGGGCTCATTATTGACTACTATAATGGTGTCTGCGTCCTGCAGGCCCATTCCGTGGGCATGTTCCGCGCCAAAGGCGCCATCTGCGCCGCCTTGCAGCGGGTGTACGGAGCCGCCCTCAAGGCCGTCTATGACAAGAGCTCCGGGACGGCGCCTTTCAAGGCAGGCCTTGATTTGGTAGACGGCTACCTGTGGAAGGCCGGCAGCTTCACGGACGACGAACAGGAAGTGCTGGAGAACGGACACCGCTTCCTGGTGAACTGGACAGAGGGCCAGAAGACGGGCTTTTTCCTGGACCAGCGGGAGAACCGCTTCCGGGTTGGCGCCCTGGCCCGGGGAAGAAATGTCCTCAATCTGTTCTGCTATACCGGCGGCTTCTCCGTGTATGCGCTGGGAAACGGCGCCTTGCACGTGGATTCCGTGGACAGTTCCCGGAAGGCCATGGACATGGTAGACCGCAATGTGGCGCTGAACGGCTTCGATCCCGCCATGCACACCTCTTATTGTGCCGATGCCATGGAATTCCTCCGGGATGTCCCCGAGGGCAAGTATAACCTGATGATCGTGGATCCTCCGGCGTTTGCCAAGCACAGGGGAGCCTTGAAAAATGCGCTCCGGGCCTACCAGCGGCTGAATGCCGCCGCCATCTCCAAGGTGGCGCCGGGCGGCTTTGTGTTTACGTTCAGCTGCTCGCAGGTGGTGGACAAGGAGGCCTTTGCCCTGGCCGTGTTCTCCGCCGCCGCCGAAACCGGCCGCAGCGTGCGTATCCTGGACCGCCTGAACCAGCCCGCAGACCATCCCGTGAACATTTACCACCCGGAAGGCGAGTACCTGAAGGGCCTGCTGCTGTATGTAGAATAAAAAGCGGATCCGATGGCTATCTGGATTGTACTGCCTATCCTGACGCTCCTGATGTTCGACCTGGGGCTTTCTTTGAAATTCGAGGATTTCGGCCGGGTGTTCCAACACCCCTGGCCCATCGCCGTCGCCCTGCTGGGGCAGCTGGTGCTGCTCCCGCTCATCGCGCTGGGTCTGGCCTGGGCCTTCCGGCTGCCGCCAGTGTTCTTTATCGGCCTGGTGCTCATTGCCTGCTGCCCGGGCGGCAGCTCTTCCAACGTGTTTTCCAAACTCGCCGGCGGCGATGTGGCGCTGTCTGTCACCCTTACTGCACTGAGCAGCGTAATCACCCTGTTCACCATTCCCCTCATCATGAGCTGGGCCACCACCCTGGTGGGGGAGAGCGTAGGCATTGTCCTCCCCGTGGGGAACCTGATCAAGCAAAACCTGGTGCTGATGCTGCTTCCCGTGTTGCTGGGGATCGGCCTGCACTATGCCTGGCCGGTTGCCGCGGAAAAAACGGACAAAGTGCTGGGCAAGCTGGCGTTCCCGCTCCTGCTTGTGCTCATTACCGTCTTTTACATCCAGCATCACCGGACCATCCTGGACAACCTGGGCATCCTGGGCCTTGCGGTCACTGTTCTCATCCTGGTGGCCATCGGCTGCTCCTCGCTCCTTTCCCGGCTGGTGCGCACGGACGCCCGGCAGCGCAGGACAGTGGTAATCGAGGTGGGCATGCAGAATGCCGCCCAGGCCATTGCCATCGCTTCCAGCCCGTTGGTGTTCGCCAATGAGCAGATGGCCATTCCGGCCATCCTGTACTCGCTGATGATGAATGTGGTGCTGCTGATTTACGTGGGCGTGGTCCGCAGGAAACCGGCTGTGCGGTAAACTGGGGAAAAATGCGTATATTGCACGCCTAAGCAATAATCAAGATTCCGAAACCATGAAAATAGCTATTATCGGTGCGGGGAATATGGGCGGTGCTACGGCGCTGGGCCTGAAGCGCTTCTGCCCCGACGCAGCCATTACGGTCACGGCCAGGCACCCTGAAACGCTGGCCAAATATGATGGAAAGGGGATGCAGGCCACCCTGGACAACGTGGCTGCCGCCGCCTGGGCCGATATCGTGGTCTTGGGGGTGAAACCCTGGCTGGTGAAAGAAGTGCTGGAGCCTTTGCTGCCGGAGCTGAAAGGGAAGCTGCTGCTCTCGCTGGCGGCCGGCATCCCTGGAACCCAGATGCTGGAGTGGACCGCATCGGCCGGCCCGGAAGGCGTTTATACGGTTATCCCCAACCTGGCCATAGAGATTGGCGAGAGCATGACTTTCGCCAGCGAGGTCACGGGTACGCCGGCCACCCGGAAAACGGTGCTGGATCTTTTCGGCGCCGTGGGGAAGGTGCAGCTGGTAAATGAAAAACAGCTTGCCGCCGGCACCATGGTGGCCTCGTGCGGAACGGCCTTCGCCCTGCGCTATGTCCGGGCCGCGACAGAGGGTGGCGTCCAGTTGGGGCTCTATCCCGCCCAGGCGCTGGAGGCTGCGCTGCAGACGGTCAAAGGCGCCGCAGACCTGGTTTTTGAGCACGGCACCCATCCGGAGCAGGAGATAGACCGGGTGACCACCCCGGGCGGCATCACCATCCGCGGACTGAATGCCATGGAAGAGGCCGGGTTTTCCAACGCTGTAATCAAGGGGCTGATCATTAAATGACTATGGAAGATACATCCTATATGTTTCCCACTTCCGTGAAGGAAGTGCAGGCGCTGGGATGGGACTATATAGACATCATCCTTTTCACCGGCGACGCCTTTGTGGACCATCCGTCCTTCGGGACGGCCGCCATCGCCCGCTGGCTCCAGAAATGGGGCTACCGGATAGCGGTGGTGCCCCAGCCCAACTGGCGGGACGACCTTCGTGACTTCCGGAAGCTGGGCGCCCCCAGGCTCTACTTCGGCCTGAATTCCGGGGCCATGGATTCCATGGTGAACCATTACACGGCCTCCAAGCGTCTCCGCCACGACGACGCCTACACCCCGGAGGGGAAGGCCGGCGCCCGCCCGGACTATGCCGTCACGGTATATACCCGGATTCTGAAGAAACTGTATCCGGACGTCCCGGTGGTGATCGGCGGCATCGAAGCCTCCCTTCGCCGGCTCACTCACTACGACTACTGGAAAGACTGCCTGATGCCTTCCGTGGTGGTAACCTCCGGGGCCGATTATCTCTGTTACGGGATGGGCGAACGCCCCATGCTGGAACTCACCCGGGGCATCGAGAAAGGCTGGCCCCGCCACCGGATGCAGCAGATCCCCCAGATCGCCTTCTATGTAAATGGCAAGGTTCCGGCAGGCACACCTGCCGAAATCTCTGGCCACCCTCGGCCGGATAAGAGGGAGGGACCCGTCGGCGAAGCCGATGGGAGGGGCCGGAGCGAAGCGGAGGCGATTTCGGCGGGTGCGCCTGCCGGAACCTTGGTCCTTCACAGCTTCGAGGAGTGCCAGCGGGACAAGCGCGCTTTTGCGGAGAACTTCCACTGGATCGAGACCCATGCCAACATGATGCACCCGGACACCATCCTGGAGCCGGTGGGGGAGGGTTACGTCCAGATCAACCCGCCGTATCCGCCGGCCACCACCCCGGAGATGGACAGCTACTGGGACCTTCCCTATACCAAGCTGCCGCATCCCCGCTACAAGGGAAAGCGGATCCCGGCCTACGACATGATCAAGTTCAGCATCAATACCCACCGGGGCTGCTTCGGGGGCTGTAATTTCTGCACCATCGCCGCGCATCAGGGAAAGTTCATCCAGTCCCGCAGCGAAGCGTCTATCTTGAAGGAAGTGAGCGCCCTGAACCGCCTGCCGGACTTTGCCGGGAACATATCGGACGTGGGCGCACCTACGGCGAATATGTACGGCATGCACGGGAAGAACCTGGAACTGTGCGACAAATGCAAGCGCCGCAGCTGCCTGTTCCCCGCCCGCTGCCCCAACCTGGACTGCGACCACACCCGCCTGATGGCGCTGTATAAGAAGATCGATGCCGTCAAGGGCATCCGGCACAGCTATATCGGCAGCGGCATCCGCTACGACCTGTTCCTGACAGAAGACGGCTACGTGGACGGAAGTTCCCGGGACTATCTGAAGACCCTGGTGCTGGACCATACCTCCGGCCGCCTGAAGGTGGCCCCCGAACACACCGAAGACCACGTGCTGCAGAAGATGGCCAAGCCCTCGTTCCGCCTGTTCGAGCGGCTCCGCAAGGAGTTCGACGGAATAAACCGGGAGGCCGGCACCCATGTCGGCCTGGTTCCGTATTTTATTTCCTCCCACCCTGGCTGTACGCTCAAGGACATGCAGCGGCTCGCTTCCCATCCCGCCTTAAAGGGCATCTGGATGGACCAGGTGCAGGATTTCACCCCTACGCCCATGACCACCTCGTCCGTGATGTTCTACTCCGGGCTGGATCCGCGGGACATGAAGCCGGTGTTCACGGAGCGCGATCCCGGGCGCAAACAGGAACAAAAGTCGTTTTTCTTTAAAAATTCTTCGAAAAAATCTGGTAACCGCTTGCAAGGTTCAAAACAAATCCATAATATTGCAGCCAGAAAGAAACAGTGCAAATAAACCTATACTATGGCAGACATCAAGAAAAGACATGTGGTGAGTTATGAGAAGATGGGATTGCATCCGGACCTGGCGGAGGCTTTTGCCCTGAAATACCCCAAAGGGTTCAGCGATTATCTGACAGACCTTGTCAAATATCCCAAGCCGGACGGAACAACCTTCTATGCTGTAACGGTGGAAACGCTGGATGCCATCTATCTGGTTAAGATCAATGTGAAAACGGACGATATGGAAGACGTGGCCCGCTGGCTGGAAGGGGAGGAAGACGCAGAGAACGAAGCCGTGGCCGGAGGCAGCGCAGACGCGTCGGATTCCGCCGGAGAAACCCTCCCGGACGACAATATCTCCCAGTATACCACACCCGGAGACGACGAATAACCCATACGGTGCAAAAACGAGGCATCAAATACATCTGGGGCCCGGCAAGGGCCCTTTTGCGTAGGCTTCCGGAGCATACCAGCCTGCTTGTGCTCTCGGTAGTCACCGGGCTGTTGTGCGGGCTGGCCGCCGTCCTGCTCAAAACGGCCATCCATGCCATCCAGTCCGGGCTGAACGGCCTTTTCCCGGGGTCCCGCTGGCCCTATCTGGTGCTGCCCGGCGTGGGTATGCTCCTGAGCGGCCTGCTGGTGCGGTATGTGATCCGGGACAATATCGGCCACGGGGTGACCAAGGTCCTCCAGGCCGTTTCCAAGAACGAGTCCAAGATCAAGCGGCACAACGTGTGGTCTTCGCTCTTGACCAGCGCCCTCACCATCGGGTTCGGCGGTTCTGTGGGTGCGGAGGCCCCCATCGTGTACACCGGGGCGGCCATCGGCTCCAACCTGGGCCGGTACTGCGGCATGTCCTACCGGGGAATGACCCTCCTGCTGGGCTGCGGGGCGGCCGGGGCCGTGGCCGGCATCTTCAACGCGCCGCTCGCCGGTGTCCTGTTCACCCTGGAGATCCTGCTTTTCAACATCTCCATGACCGGGATGCTGCCGCTGCTGCTCAGTTCCATATCGGCCACGCTGGTCAGCTATATCTTCCTGGGGCAGGAGACGCAGTTCTCTTCCACCCTGTCGGCCTTTACCATCCGGAATGTGCCGTTCTACCTTATCCTGGGTATATTCTGCGGCTTCTGCGCCCTGTATTTCATCCGGACCACCCTTTCCATGGAAGACCGGCTGGGCAAGATCCGCAATCCCTGGCTCCGCTGGGGGGTGTCCGCCCTTTCGCTGGGCGTCCTTATTTTTCTGTTTCCTCCGCTGCACGGAGAAGGGTACGGTTTCCTGAAGCCGCTCCTTAACGGGGGAACCATAGATTTCGGCGGGTCCACACCGCTCTCCTTTGCCCTGCGGTGGGATTGGGCCGTTCCGGCGTTTTTCCTGCTGGTGCTGCTCCTGAAAGTGTTCTCCATGACCTTCACCAATGCCGGTGGCGGCGTGGGCGGAACCTTCGGCCCCACCCTGTTCGTGGGCGCCATGGCGGGTTTCGTGCTTTCCTCTACCCTGAACCTGATTTCCGCCGATTTGGTGCCGGTCTCCAACTTCGTGCTGGTGGGCATGGCGGGCCTGATGGCCGGCGTGATGCAGGCGCCGCTCACGGCCATCTTCCTCATCGCGGAGATCAGCGGCGGATACGACCTCCTGGTCCCCCTGATCCTGACGTCGGCCATTTCCTTCGGGGTAACCCGGATATTCGAGAAATACTCCATCTATACCAAGCGGATCGCCAGCTCCGGAGAGCTCCTCACGCACGACTCGGACCAGGCTGTGCTCACCCTCCTGAAATCCGACACGCTGCTGGAGAAAGACTTCTCGCCGGTGCGGATAGACGCCACCCTGGGAGAACTGGTAGAGGTGGTTTCCCGGAGCAACCGGAACATTTTCCCTGTGCTGGATTCCAAAGGCCGCCTGCAGGGATATGTTTCCCTGGCCGACATCCGCAAGGACATGTTCCAGAGCGGGCTTTACGACAAAAAGCATGTGTACAATTACATGCGTACGGCCCCGGAATACGTATATCTGTACGAGTCCATGGATTCCGTGATGCGGAAGTTCGAGAAGACGGGCGCCTGGAACCTTCCTGTGATTCGGGAAGACCGCACGTATCTGGGCTTCCTGTCCAAATCCAAGATTTTCTCGGCCTATCGGGAAGAACTGCGGGATTTCTCCCAGGACTGACTTGCCTGCGGGGGCGGCCCGCTGTTTTTCTTTTTTCCAAGGATTATGCTTATCTTCGTGCAGCTATTCTGTATCGAAAAGGCGTATGAAAGAAATCTATATCAAGCAAATCGCTGCGGCGCTGCATGTGCAGCCCTGGCAGGTGGAAAACTGTGCGGAACTCTTTGCCGACGGCTGTACCATCCCGTTTATCAGCCGGTACCGCAAGGAACGCACCGGCGGGCTCACCGACATTGAAGTGGCGGAAATCAAACACCGGACAGAGGTCTTCGCAGAGATGGAAAAGCGGAAAGCCTCTATCCTGGGAACCATCCAGGAGCAGGGAAAACTTACGCCGGAGCTGCAGAAAAAGATAGAGAACTGCCTGGTGTCCAGCGAATTGGAAGACCTGTACCTGCCGTTCCGGCCCAAGCGGAAAACGCGGGCGACGGTGGCGGTGGCCAAGGGGCTGGAACCCCTGGCCGATGCCCTGTGGAACGGGAAGACGGCCAATCCCGCCCGCGAGGCGGAAAAGTACGTGAAAGGGGAGGTGAGCTCGGTGGAGGATGCCTTGCAGGGCGCCCGTGACATCATGGCGGAGCGCCTGAGCGAAACCGCCTCCGTGCGGGAAAGTCTCCGGGGAATCTACCGTACGCGGCGGGTGCAGTCCAAGGTGACCAAGGCCGGGGAAACCAGCCCGGAAGCGGCCAAATACCGCAGCTATTTCTCCTTCAGCCAGCCCATCGCCAAAATCCCCTCGCACAACCTGCTGGCCATGCTCCGTGCCCGCGACGAGGGTTTCCTGCGGGTGGAGATCGATGCCGACGGGGAAAAGTGCGGCAACAAAATCTATTACGATTACTGCCAGGAACATGGGTATCCTTCCCGTGAGACGGGCCTGCAGGTTCGCGAGGCGGTTGACGACGCCTGGAAGCGGCTGCTGGATCCGTCCATTACCGGGGAGGTCCTCCGCGAAGCCAAGGAGCGGGCCGACATAGAATCCATCCAGGTATTCGGGGAGAATCTTCGGCAGCTCTTGCTGTCCCCGCCGGTGGGGCAGAAGCGGGTCATGGCCATAGACCCGGGGTTCCGGACCGGCTGCAAAGTGGTGTGCCTGGACGAACACGGCGCGCTGCTGCACCACGACGTGATTTTCCCGCATCCGCCGGCAGCGAAGAAAATCCAGGCCATCACTACGGTGGCGGACCTGGTGGAGAAGTACCGGATAGAGGTCATCGCCATCGGCAGCGGTACGGCCGGGCGCGAGACAGAGGAATTTGTGCGGAAAGTGGGCCTGGATCCCGCCGTGCGCATCTTTTCCGTGAGCGAAGACGGTGCGTCGGTCTATTCCGCCTCTGAAGTGGGGCGGGAGGAATTCCCCGAGTACGATGTCACGGTGCGCGGGGCGGTTTCCATCGGCCGGCGTCTGATGGACCCGCTGTCGGAACTGGTGAAGATAGACCCCAAGTCGCTCGGAATCGGCCAGTACCAGCACGACGTGGACCAGACGCTGCTGAAGGAAAAGTTGGACAATACCGTAGAAAGCTGCGTGAACAGCGTGGGCGTGAACCTGAATACCGCCAGCCCGTATCTGCTCCAATATGTCTCCGGGATTGGTCCGGCGCTGTCCCGTGCCATCGTAGACTACCGTTCCCGCGAGGGCGGGTTCCGCAGCCGCGAGGCGCTGAAAAAGGTGCCCTGGCTGGGCGCCAAGGCTTTCCAGCAGTGCGCGGGTTTTCTTCGGATCCAGGGGGCCGACAACCCGCTGGACAATTCCGCCGTCCACCCCGAGGCCTACCCCTTGGTGGACAAGATGGCCCGGGACCTGGGCGTTCCCGTGAAGGAGCTGGTGGGAAATGCGGAACTGTGCGGGAAAATCCGGGCGCAGGACTATGTAGGGGGCGATTTCGGCCTTCCTACGGTGAATGACATCCTGCAGGAGCTGTGCAAACCCGGCCGGGATCCCCGCGAGACGGCCCGGGAATTCTCCTTTGCCGACGATATCCACGAGATCGATGACCTCAAAGTGGGAATGGAGTTGCCGGGGCTGGTGACCAACCTGACCGCTTTCGGGGCGTTCGTGGACATCGGCCTGCACGAAAACGGCCTTATCCACGCCTCCCAGATGGGGGTGAAGGGGATGGCCGTTCCCGCCAAAGTGCTCAAACTGCACCAACAGGTGAAGGTGCAGGTGATTTCCGTAGATCTGGACCGGAACCGGATTGGGCTCCGGCTGCTGAAAAACTAGCTCCGGGGACGGATTTTGCGCAGGCGCAGGCCCATGACGCCCCAGAAAGCCTCTCCGAAGATTCCGCCGCTCATCTTGGACGTGCCTTTTTGCCGGTTCACGAAAATGATGGGCACCTCCTGGATCCGGAATCCCAGCTTATAGGCAGAATACTTCATCTCGATCTGGAAGCCGTAACCTTTCATCTTTACGGCGTCCAGGTCCAGGGTTTCCAGGACCCGGCGGGAATAGCAGACAAAGCCCGCCGTGGTGTCGTAGATCTTCATGCCCAGCACGTAACGCACATAGGCAGAGGCGAAATAGGACATGATGATCCGCCCCATGGGCCAGTCTACCACGCTTACGCCGTTGCAGTAGCGGGATCCCACCGCCATGTCGGCCCCATCCTCCGCGCAGGCCTTGTACAGGCGAAGAAGGTCTGCGGGGTTGTGGGAGAAGTCGGCGTCCATCTCGAACACATAGTCATAGCCTTTCTCCAGGGCCCACTGGAAGCCGGTGAGATAGGCTGTTCCCAGGCCCAGTTTCCCGGCCCGCTGCAACAGGTGCAAGCGTCCGTTCTCTTTTTCCTGCAGTCCTTTCACGATATCGGCCGTTCCGTCCGGGGATCCGTCGTCGATCACCAGGACATGGAAGCCCCCTTCCAGGGCGAACACGGCCGCGATAATGTCGGCGATGTTCTCTTTTTCGTTATAAGTGGGGATGATGACTAATTTACTGTGCATTTCCAATCTGTTTAAGCATTTCTTCTACGGCGGCTTCCAGCTGCAGGTCGCGGCCGCTGAGCACGGAGGCGGGGTCGTTGTAGATCAGGATGTCCGGCTCTATCTGGTGGTTTTCGATATAGAACCCGTTCTTGACGTCGAAGTTGCCCACCTGCGGGATGCCGAAAACCAGGGTGGGGTCTATCTGGGTTTCCCACCAGACGGCGGTCATGGTGCCGGGGATGGGGGCGCCCACGAGTTTCCCGATTCCCAGGCTGCGGTAGGCGCTGGGGAAGCCGGATGCGTCTGAATAGTTGTCTTCGCCAACCAGTACGCAAGAGGGCTTGGTCCATTTGTTGAACGGCTCGTGGCCGATGTACTGGCCGCGGGGCGTAAAGGTGACATACTCCTTGCCGCCCAGGAAAGTGACCAGGTCGTCGTGGAGCCAGCCGCCGCCGTTGTGACGGGTGTCCACAATCAGGGCCTCTGCCGCACGGTATTTGCCCAGCGCCTTGGAGTAGAGTTCACGGTAGCTGGGGCTGTCCATGCCCTCGATGTGCACGTAGCCCACGCGGCCTCCGGAGAGTTTTTTCACCATCTCTTCCCGCTGACGGACCCAGCGGCGGTACAGCAGGGTGGCGTCCGAGGACGACGGCGTTACAATGTATTCCTTGTCCTTTCCGTCCACTTTCATAGCCAGGACGGTCTTTTTCCCGGCGCGCTCGTAGAGGTTTTCCAGCCAGTTCTCCCCGGCTTTGACGGGTTTGCCCTCGATGGCGGTGATCAGGTCTCCTGCCTTGATGGAGGCGTCTGTATTGGACAGGACACCGCCGGGAAGGACCTCTGCGATGCGGATTCCGTCGCCGGTGTAGTTCATGTCATAGATGACGCCCAGATGGCCCAGGTTACGGGTGGCGGCGGGGCGGTAGCGCCCGCCGGTGTGCGAGCCGTTGAGTTCTCCCAGCATCTCTGACAGCAGGTCCTGGAAGTCGAAGTTGTTGTTGATATGGGGCAGGAAGGCGGCGTAATTGTCGTGGTAGTACTGCCAGTCCACGCCGTGGAGGTCTTCCACGTAGAATTTCTCTTTCACCTGCTTCCAGCAGTGCTCGAAGATGTAGGCCCTTTCCCGGGCGGGCTTGAACTCGTAGTCGCCGGAGAAGGGAACGTTGGTGACTTTGTTGCCGGCGGCGATATCTACCTTGGAGATGCTGTTCCCGGCCAGGATGAACAGGCTCTTGCCGTCCACGGTGGGGGTAAAGCTGCCGGAGACTTGTTTTTTCACTACGGTGAGGTCTCCTTTTTCCAGCTCTATGCAGCAGAGGTCATAGCCGTTCTCCAGCCTTTGGGTGAAGTAAAGCTTGGTGCCGTCGGGGGTGAGGAAATGGTCTCCCAGCATGTTGGAGAAGCGGGTGAGCCGGCGGATGCGCTCGTCCCGGTTTTCCAGGTCCGGTGTCAGTTTTTCCACCTTTTTGGCCACGCTGTCTTTCTTCTCCTTCTTCTCCTGCTTGGCCACGGCCTTGTCTCCCATCAGCATCTTGTCAATCTCTATCTGTTCTTTGCTGCGGGCGAATTCCGTATAGGCCTTTCCGTCGAAGAACATGATGTACAGGTCTCCTTCGGCACCCCAGCTGCCATGGCTGCGGTAACCGTTCTTGTCGCTTTCCCAGGTCATGGCCTTGCCGCCCAGGGCCCAGCGGAAGCTGCCGTCGGAGTAGCCGCTGCGGGTGATGTTGGTAATGCTGCCGTCCTCGATATTCACCATGGCAATGTCTTCGTTGTTCCAGCCCCCGTCGGCCTGCCAGTTGCACAGGAGATAACGGCTGTCCGGGCTCCAGGCAAAGCTCTGGTCTCCGTCGGAATAGGAGTAGTTCACCCCTTTGTGCAGGGACTTGGGCGTGCCGCCCTTGGTGCTCAGGACAACCAGTTCCGTGCGGTCCCTCAGGTAGGCGATCCACTTGCCGTCCGGCGACACTTTCACCTGGAAGGAGGTTTCGCCTTCCGGGCTCACGCGCTCTTCCTTGATGGCGGTGGCGTAGGTGAAGTATTTGTCTTCCTTGCGGGTGAGGGCCGACTTGTATATGCTCCAGCATCCGCCCCGCTCCGAGGCGTAGTACAGTTCCCTCCCGTCTTCCGAGAAGCTCACGCCGCGCTCCTGCTCGGCCGTGTTGGTGATGCGGCGGGTGGTGGCGAATTCCACGGAGGTGACAAAGACGTCGCCCCGGATCACCACGGCCAGTTCCTTCCCGTTCGGGGATACGGCCAGGGCGGTGGCATTGCGCAGGTTCAGGCGCTCCATGGCTCGTTCTTCCTCGTCGCGCAGCAGCTTGATGTCCAGCTTCTTGTTGTTTACATAAAGGTCTCCGTTATAGGAATAGGCCAGGGTGCCGTCGTCGGCGGCGGAGAGGAACCGGACCGGGTTCTTGTCAAAGAAGGTGAGCTGGATTTGCTCACGGGGATTGGACAGGCTGCTCCGGTACACGTTGGAGGTTTTGCCGTCTTGTTCGCTCAGGAAGTAGAAGGTGTCTCCGTCGGCCCCGAACACAGGGTTGCGGTCTTCTCCTTCAAAGGTGGACAGCTTGGTGAAACTGCCTTCCGGCCCCACTTTTCCGACCACGGCGGGTTTGTACAGCCAGATGTCGCGGGTTACGGACGAGGTGTGGTGCTTTCTCAGCGGGTCTTCGTATCCTTTGTAGTCTTCATAGAGCATTTCTCCCTTGGCGTTCAGGCTCAGGGCGCTCATGGTGAGGGAGGAGACCAGCTCCGGCGCTTTTCCTTCCAGATTGGTCCTGTAAAGCTGCTGGGTGCCGGGAAAACCGTCAAATCCGGGGCTCATCAGGTCTGCGCTGTACCAGCTGAACCAGACGTTGCCGGCCGCATCTACGGCAAGCAGGGTTTCGTTGCCGGGGAAGGTGGTGAGGCGGGTGGGAACGCCGCCCTCTTTGGACGTGACAAAGATATCCTTGCTCTCTTCCCGCCAGGAGGTGAACACGATCTGTTTCCCGTCGCGGGTCCAGACCGGGTCTGAGTCATAGGCGGCGTTGCTGGTGATCTGGCGGGCGGTTCCGCCGGTGGACGGAACGGTGTATAGGTCTCCCTTATAACTGAATACCAGTGTTTTGCCATCCGGAGAAATGGCGTTTTTACGAATCCAGGAAGGGGTTTCCTGTGCTGCGGCCATCCAGGGCAGCAGGGCAAGGGCAAGGATAAGGATACGTTTCATGGGCGGATTAGCTTCTTATTCTTCAAAGATAATGATTTTTTAGATTATGTCGGCGATTTTTTCCAGCCACATGGCATCGGTGAGGTCAAAGGTGCCGAAGTCTTCGCTGTCAATGTCCAGGACACCGCAGACTTGTCCTTTGCCGTCGTGCAGCGGCACCACGATCTCCGAGTTGGAGAGGCTGCTGCAGGCAATGTGGCCCGGGAACTCATGGACATCCGCAACCACCAGGGTCTTGTCCTGCTGCCAGGCCGTTCCACAGACGCCTTTTCCATAGCCGATGCGCATGCAGGCTGCAGGCCCCTGGAAGGGACCCAGCACCAGGGTATCTCCGTCTTTCAGGTAGAAACCTGTCCAGAAAAACTGCATCTTTTCCTGGATGAGCGCTGCGGCATTTGCCATCCTGGCCACCGGGTTGGACTCGTCGCCCAGGAAAAGCCGGATGTCCTGGTACAGGCGGACATAGCGGAACGTTTTCAGGGGCAGGTGGCAGTATCCCTCCGGATTCTTGTCCAGATAGTCCTGGTGACGCTCTTCGGCGGGATAAAAGTTTCTCAGCGGTTCCAGTTCCACTACCAGCGGTACGCCGGCCTTCTTTTCCTCGCGCGCGTAAACATTCTTTATTGTGGGAAGCTCGTTTTCGTCGGTATAATAGATGCCGGTGCGGTAGCGGGTGCCTTCGTCGTGCCCCTGCCGGTTCAGGCTCAGGGGGTCTATGATGCAGAAGAAATAGTCGGTGAGTTCCTCCAGAGAAACGCGTTCCGGGTTGTAGGTCACCTTCACCGTTTCCGCGAAGCCGGTGGTGTCTGTATAGACTTCTTCATATTTGGGGTTAAGGGTGTTGCCGTTGGCGTAGCCGCAGATGGCTTCCTTTACGCCGCTGACCTGGGCGAAGAAGTGCTGCGTTCCCCAGAAGCAGCCTCCTGCAAAGTAAATGGTTTTCATACTACAAAGATAACCAAGTTACACGGTTTTCCAATAGCTTGGTTATGCGGTTTATACGGAAAGGGAAGTGCTATTCGTCTTCGTAGGTGAACACAGGGGTGGCGGGAAAATGCTGCAGGGCCCGGACCAGGTCCCATTTTTCGTAGTCGTAGTTGCTGAGGTCGAAAGAGACAGGCTTGGCGTAGGTCTCCTTGAAGGTGAGGACCAGTTTGTTTTCTGCCTCCTTTTCCAGACGGCATTGTGCGAGGGAACTCCAGAAATAGCGTTCTTTCCCGTAGAGGATTCCCTCTTTATCCAGGATAATGGGGTGGGTGTATTTCCTGCTTTCCCGGACCGCCATTCCCAGATTGGTGACGGCAATGATGGCAGAGATGGTGAAGTGCCAGGATAGTTTATCTTCATCTGTCCAGATATCATATGCGGTGAGGGCCGTGGCCAGCACTCCCAGTATGGCCCCCAGCACGAAGATCATCAGTTTTTTCAGGGGATATTTTAGCTCCAGTTTATCCATGACTCGTTGTAATTGCAAATTACGATAAAAATTTGTTAAATTACAATACTTTTGCTGGGCCGAACAAAGATTTCTTCAAAATTTCCCCAAAAAAATTTGCTAGTTCAAAAAAAGGTAGTACCTTTGCAATCCCGTTCGGAAACGAGCGGGTTTTTCAGCCCCGAAGCCGAAA
>CAMHST010000019.1 GCA_946187865.1 uncultured Bacteroidales bacterium | reverse complement strand
ACCACGGTGGTGAGCAGGAACACCTTGGGGCTGATGATCTGGACCCCGTAGTAGATGAAGGCGGGCACTACGCCGCTCACCATCCAGGTCCCGGAGATGGACCCGATCAGGAAGAGGATGACGATGGCGGTGGTTACGTCGCCCACATTGGCCTTGATGGCATCTTCGAAGTCCTTCCAGGGCGTTTTGTACAGCCACATGCCCAGCCATACGCAGATTCCGGCCGAGAAAAGCAGCGCCACCTGCGAGGCGCCCAAGATGGAGTCGGCCCCGAAAATACTGATATTCAATGCTAAAATGCCCACCAGCACCAGGATGGGAACCAGTGCAATCAGCGTTTTTCCTATATCCTTTTTACTCATTGGCCGCAAATTTATGCAAAAATTCCGTATATTTTATGAATATTAACGAATAATTTCAGGCCGATGTCTTTTATCGGCAAAAATGACGATATTTGTATCTATGAAACGCATCCTTCTTTTGTGGGTCTTCGCCGCCCTTGCCCTTCAAGCCGCCGCCCAGCAGTACGGCGTGGTGAATATTTCCGTGTGCAACATGCGCAAAACCGCTGATTTTGATGCGGAAATGGTATCTCAGGCCCTTCTGGGTACGCCGGTCCATATCCTGGAGATCGCCTCCAAAAACAGCTGGCCCCAGATCCAGTCCCCGGACAGCTATACCGGCTGGGTGCATAAGGACGCCATTACCCTGATGTCCCGCGATGCCTACAGCGCCTGGAATGCGGCACCCAAGGTGGTGGTAACAGCCCTCACCGGCATCGTCTACGACCGTCCTTCGAAAAAGGGCGCCGCAGTGTCGGATGTCGTGGCCGGAGACCGCCTCCGTCTGGAGGGCCGGAAAGGCGGCTTCTGGAAAGTGGGCTTCCCGGACGGGCGCACCGGCTACCTGTCCCGGAAAGACGCGAAGGAGCTCTCTGCCTGGCGCAGCAGCCTGGACAACAGCGCCGACGCCATTCTCTCCACCGCCCGGAGCATGCTGGGCTTCCCGTACATCTGGGCCGGCATGTCCCCGAAAGGGTTCGACTGCAGCGGTTACGTCCGCACCGTCCTGTTCATGCACGACATCATCGCCCCGCGCGATTCGGGGCCGCAGTCCCGGGTGGGAGAGCGGATCGGCCCCTGGCAGCAGCTCCGGAAAGGGGACCTGGTTTTCTTCGGCCGATGGGACGGGGAGAACCCCCGGGTCTCGCACGTGGGCTTCTACCTGGGGAACGGGCAGTTCATCCACTCGCTGGGACTGGTGAAAATCGGCTCCCTGGACCCCCAGGCCGGCGATTACGACGCTTACAATGCGGGCCGATACCTGTTCGGCGGCCGTATCCTTCCTTATATCGACAAGCAGGATGGCCTGAACACCACCCTCACCAACCCTTACTACAATGAGTAGCATGCAAAACCGGCGCGAATTTCTGAAGACGGCTGCCTTGGCAACGGCGGGGGCAGGTCTTCTGGGCTGCCAGGGCGGCCCGCAGCGTTTCAATATCGTGAAAGGGGACGGGAAGATGCACCTGAAATTCTTCCCCTATGAGCTTAAGCTTACCCATACTTTCACCGTGGCCTCCTACAGCCGCACCACTACGCCTGATGTGCAGGTGGAAATTGAATACGAGGGTATTACCGGTTATGGAGAGGCTTCCATGCCGCCCTATCTGGGGCAGTCTGTGGAAACCGTCACCACCTTCCTCCAGAAAGTGGACCTGGGCCGCTTTTCAGACCCTTTCCAGATGGAAGACATCCTCTCCTATGTAGATTCCCTTTCGCCAGGGGATACCGCCGCCAAAGCCGCCGTAGACATCGCCCTGCACGACCTGGTGGGAAAACTTCTGGGGGCGCCTTGGTACAAGATCTGGGGGCTGGATCCCGGAAAAGCCCCTTCCACCACCTATACCATCGGCATTGATACGCCGGACGTCGTGCGGGAGAAAACCCTGGAGGCCGCCGGACGCTTCAACATCCTGAAAGTGAAGGTGGGACTGGACACCGACGAGCAAATGATCCGTACCATCCGCAGCGTAACGGATGTGCCCCTTGCCGTAGATGCCAACCAAGGCTGGAAAGACCGTTCCAAGGCCCTGGAAGAGATATTCTGGCTCAAGGAGCAGGGGATTGTGATGGTAGAGCAGCCGCTTCCGGTGGGGCAGGTGGAAGACCTGGCCTGGCTCACGGAGCGCAGTCCGCTTCCCATCTATGCCGACGAGTCCGTGCAGCGCCTTGCAGACATCCTGCCGCTGAAAGGAGTCGTGAACGGCATCAATATCAAGCTCATGAAATGCACCGGCATGCGGGAGGCCTGGAAAATGGTCACCCTGGCCCGTGCCCTGGGCATGCAGGTGATGGTGGGCTGCATGACCGAAACCTCCTGCGCCGTAAGTGCCGCCGCCCAGCTTTCCCCGGCCGTGGACTTCGCCGACCTGGACGGGAACCTGCTCATCGACAACGACCGTTTCACGGGCGTGCAGGTAGAAAAAGGGCGCCTCCGTCTCACGGAAGCGCCCGGGATAGGCGTTACTTTGGTTTAGAACACGTCAGGTTCAGGTTCGCTCTGTTTGGGTTCCTGGTCCTCGAAGCGGGGTTTGCGGGGCTTGTTGTTATCCTGACGATGGTCGTCGCGGCGCGGTCCGCGGTCTCCTTCACGGCGCGGTCCACGGTCTCCGTTGCCCTGGCGGCGCTCTCCGCCCTGACGACGGTCATTGCCTTCGCGGCGCGGACCTCTTTCGCGGCCCTTGGGCTCTACGTAGCCTTCCGGTTTCTCGGTGAGGGCACGCATGGAAAGGCGCATCTTGCCGGTCTTGGCATCGATCTCCAGCAGCTTCACATCCACCTCGTCGCCCACCTTGAGCACGTCTTCCACTTTCTCGGTCTTGTTCCAGGCGATCTCGCTCACATGCAGGAGACCCTCCTTGCCGGGCAGGATCTCGATGAAGGCGCCGAACTCCAGGATGCTCACCACCTTGCCGTGGTACACCTTGCCGGCCTCGGGCACGGCGCAGATTCCCTTGATGCGCTCCAGCGTGGCATCCATGGCGGCCTTGTCGGTGCCGAAGATGTCCACGACACCCTTGGTGGTGCCGTCGCCGTTGTCCACCTCGTCAATGGTGATGGTGGTGCCGAACTCCTTCTGCATGCCCTGGATGGTCTCTCCGCCCTTGCCGATGACGGCGCCGATGAACTCGGACGGGATCTCGATCTGGACCATGCGCGGTACGAACGGCTTGAAGTCTTCACGCGGCTCGGGGATGGTCTTGAGCATTTCGCCCATGATGTGCAGACGTCCCTGGCGGGCCTGCTCCAGCGCTTTCTCCAGTACCTCGTAGGACAGGCCGTCCACCTTGATGTCCATCTGGGTGGCGGTGATGCCGTCCTTGGTGCCGGTTACCTTGAAGTCCATGTCTCCCAGGTGGTCTTCGTCACCCAGGATGTCGGTGAGGATGGCGTAACGGTCGTTGGGGTGCACGGCGTCGGTGATCAGGCCCATGGCCACGCCGGCCACCGGCTTTTTGATCTTCACGCCGGCATCCATCAGGGCCAGGCAGCCGCCGCAGACGGAAGCCATGGAAGAGGAACCGTTGGATTCCAGGATATCGGATACTACGCGTACGGCGTAGGGGAATTCAGGGGCGGTGGGGATCACGGGCTTGAGGGCGCGCATGGCCAGGTTCCCGTGGCCGATCTCGCGGCGGCCTACGCTGCGCTGCGGCTTGGCCTCGCCGGTGGCGAACGGCGGGAAGTTGTAGTGGAGCACGAACTGCTGGTCGTCCTGGATCAGGACTTCGTCCATTTCCTTCATGTCCATCTTGGTGCCCAGGGTGACGGAAGCCAGGGACTGGGTTTCACCGCGGGTGAAGATGGCGCTGCCGTGGGCGCAGGGGAGGTAATCCACCTCGCACCAGATGGGGCGCACCTCGTTGGTCTTGCGGCCGTCCAGGCGTTTGCCCTCGTCCAGGATCAGGTTGCGCATGGCCTCTTTCTCCACATCGTGGTAGTAGCGGTCCACCATGGCGCCTTTGGCCTCCTGGTCTTCTTCCGAGAGGGTGGCCAGGAATTCGGCCTTGATGGCCTCGAAGCCGTCTTCGCGCTCGTGCTTGGGGCGGGCGCTGCCGGCCAGCTCGTAGCACTTGTTGTAGCAGAATTCGTGGACGGCGGTCTTGAGGGCCTCGTCTTCCTCGTCGTGCGGGTAGTCGCGCTTGTTCACGTCCGTACCCAGCTCTTTCATCAGCTCTTTCTGCACGCGGCAGTGCTTCTTGATCTCTTCATGGGCGAACTTGATGGCTTCCAGCATGTCGTGCTCGGAGACCTCGTTCATCTCGCCTTCCACCATCATGATGTTCTCTTCGGTGGCGGCCACCATCAGGTCCAGGTCTGCCCGCTTATTCTCTTCGAAGCCGGGGTTGATCACGAACTGCCCGTCGATGCGGGATACGCGTACCTCGGACACGGGACCGCCGAAGGGGAGGTCACTGGTGGCCAGGGCTGCCGATGCGGCCAGACCGGCCAGCGCATCCGGCTGGATGTCTTTTTCGGCCGAAATCAGCATTACGTTCACGAACACTTCCAGGTGGAAATCGTCCGGCCACAGGGGACGGATGGGGCGGTCTACCAGGCGGGCGATGAGTACCTCATAGTCCGAGGGACGGCTCTCCCTTTTGAGGAAGCCGCCGGGGAAACGGCCGGCGGAATAATACTTCTCGCGGTAATCTACGGTGAGGGGCATGAAGTCTGTTCCCTCTTTCACTTCTTTTGCGCAGGTTACGGTGGCAAGGAGCATGGTCCCTCCCATCTTCACTACGGCGGAGCCGGCGGCCTGTTTGGCCAGTTTTCCGGTCTCGATCTCAATCACTCTGCCGTCCGGCAGCTGGATTTTCTTCTGGATAATGTTCATGTTTTTCTACTCTGTTACGTCTTTTCGTCTTGTATCGTCATTCCCGATCCGATCGGGGAACTTTCACTGAAAAAGGGGGAGAGATTCTGCCTTGCATGAACCTCTGCCCCCGTTTTTTCCTATCCGTTTGCTTATCGGCGGAGACCCAGCTCCTTCACGATAGCCCTGTATCTCTCGATGTCCACCTTCTGAAGGTAGTTCAGAAGCTGGCGGCGCTTACTCACAAGGCGAAGAAGGCTGCGACGCGTGACGATGTCTTTCTTGTTCTTCTTCACATGCTCCGTAAGGTGAGCGATACGGTAGGAAAATAAAGCAACCTGACTCTCAGGAGAGCCGGTGTCCTTATTGGACTTCCCGTACTTCGCGAAAATCTCTTGCTTTTTCTCAGGCTGTAAATATTCTGCCATGATGCAATGATTTTATTAGGTTAAAAGTTTTACGGGACCTTCCCGCAAAAAAGTCCGCAAATATATACATTATTTCCCAATAAACCAAATATTTCTGTAAGCCCTTTATCCCACCCCCGTTGCAACGCAAAGAAACCCACTTTGTTCTAAAAAATATTATAAGAAAATTTTCGAAAATTTTTGGAAAGGTGGATTTTTCTACTTAAATTTGCGCTATCATATATCGTAGGCTCAAGTCGGGACCCCTTGATTTGGGAGTTGTGATGCGGTCTATTATATAATTAGAGGTATCAAACAGATTGGATATGAAATTGAAACACGTAATCTTGGCTCTTGCGGTGGCCATCCTGCCGCAAGCCCTTCTGGCACAGGAAAGTAAATCCGACCCGGATGTTACATTCCGCCCCCATCTGTATGGTCAAATACAGGCGGGTGCGGGATATACCATCGGTGAGGTGGATTACGCCACCCTGTTCTCTCCGGCTGCCGCCCTTTCCCTGGGGTATCAGTTCAGCCCGGTGTTCGGTGCCCGTCTGGTCGCCTCCGGCTTCCAGGGCGTGGGCCACGCTATCGGTAACGGTGTAGAGCGCTACACTTTCAACTATCTGGAAGGTGGGTTGGACCTGACCATCTCCCTGGCAGACCTGTTTGGAGGCTACAAACATGACAGAGCCTTCAAGCCGTTCTTCTTCCTGGGCGGTGCTGCCGTGGGTGCGTTCAACAACGGCGCCCTCAATGTCAAGAGCGTCGATCCCTCTGATTATTTCAAGAACCTCTGGCATCGCGGCATGATCGCCCCCGCCGCCCGCGTGGGCCTGGGTGCAGACATCCGCCTGTCTGACAATGTCGCCATTACCCTGGAAGTCAACGACAACATTACGTCGGACCGCTTCAACTCCAAGAAGGCAGGCAACCCGGACTATCAGTTCAATGCCCTGGCCGGTCTCAAGTTCACCTTCGGGAAGCCTTATACCCGCAAGGAAAAGGCCGCTCCTGCACCTGCACCCGCACCGGCTCCCGCCCCTGCACCCAAGCCCGCTCCCAAACCGGAGCCCGCTCCTGCACCGGCACCCAAGCCCGCTCCTGCACCTGCACCGGAACCGGACATGAGCCAGATTGTCACCTTCTTCGAGCTTAACCAGGACGTGATCGTAGAGGCCGAGGCCGCCAAACTGGACGACTATGCCAAGTGGCTCGGTAACCACAAGGATGTAAACATCACCGTAACGGGCTACGCAGACGTCCAGACGGGCAACAAGACCATCAACTGGGATCTTTCCCAGCGTCGCGCCAACAAGGTGAAAGCCTATCTGGTGGGCAAGGGCATCGACGCTTCCCGCATCACGGTAGACTATAAAGGAGACCGCGAGCAGCCGTTCACCCAGAACGACCTGAACCGCTGCGTGATTTCTACGCTCAAGTAAGCATAATCTCTCTCTCTAACCTCAAACTCTATATAAAAAGGAAAATAGGAAATTAATTCAATCTTATTTATTAACTAATTAAAACATTATGAACAAGCATTTCAAATTTATCCTCGCAGGTGCCGCCGTTATCGCCGGCCTTGCAGGTGCTGTGTCCTGCCAGGATCTCAAAGGAGAGCTTGAAGACTTGTCCAACAAGGTAAGTACCCTGGAGGGCAAGCTCGGCCAGCTTGAGAGTGCGATCAATGCCGGTGACGTGATCACAAGCGTCACCCCGGTTACTGGCGGTATCCAGGTTACCACCAAGAATGGCACCTATACCATCGTGAATGGTAAGGATGGTGCCGATGGTAAGGATGGTAAGGACGGTTCCAATGGTACCAATGGTAAGGACGGTTCCGTCGTGACCATCGGCGCCAACGGCAACTGGTTCATTGACGGTGTCGACACCGGTCTTGCTGCCCAGGGTAAGGACGGCAAGGACGGTAAGGACGGTAAGGACGGTAAAGACGGTAAGGACGGCGCTGCCGGAACCGCTACCGACGAGATTTACTATGTCCCGAACGCCGCTACCGGCAACTTCGACAAGTATGTGAACGGTGAAAAGGTAGACTACAGCCCTGTGATTTCCTTCCTGGCTCCCGGTACCATCACCGCTGTGTGGAATGGCTCCACCCTCACCCTCTCCGGTGTTGAGGATGCCGAAGGCAACCCTACTACCGTTACCCTGAACTGCCTGGCTGAGCTGAAGTCCCTGGTAACCGTTCCTCACGCCTACTATGAGGGCGCCGAGGCCGTTGTTTACCAGCACATGAAATATCAGCCGCTGGATTGGGCTGCCGGTTTCGGTAAGAACCACTACACTGGCGATATCTCTGACGAGTATCAGGCTGGCCGTGTAGACGCCACCGGTGCCGTTGTGTACGAGCACATCTATCCGCTGATGAAGGTTCAGTACTATGTGAACCCTGAGAATGCAGACCTCACCAACCTGGAGCTCACTCCTATTCTTGAGGCGGATTATCCTTACTATCAGACCCGTACCGCTTCCGCTGGTCTTGGTGTAACCATCGACCACTTTGGTGAGGGTACCCGTGGCGGCCGCCGTGTTCTGGAAGTGTACTACCGCGTAGTCGGTGACGCCGCTATCGTTGACGCTGCTTCCGCTCCCGGTGCTCCGGCTGCCAGCAACATCTCCGCTCTCGCCCTCGAGGCCAAGACCACCGGTGTTGCCGTTACTTCCGACTACGCCGCCCTGTACAAGCAGGATCTGAACGACATCCGCATTGTTGATCCCAAGACTGTTGCCAATGCCAAGTTCCGCGTAGGCGCTGCCAACGAGACTGTTTATCGTCCGGGTCCCACCCGTCCCAGAGCTTCCGATGCTCTGCCTACCGGTATCGGCAACGGCCGTGTCACTGGCCGTCCTGTCGCCCTTAACGATGAGCACTATCGTCGTACCATCTATGGTATGAACTTCACCCGCGCTGCCGCTCCTGAGCTGCAGGATCCTGATGCCTGGATCGTGGAGAACACCGATCCCGCTTACACCGCCGCTCTCGAGGCTGCCGGTGTCCGCAAGCCCAACTATCGTGATCCCAACGCCAACAATGTGCATCTGAGCGCCGATACCGTGGTTGTTTACAGCAACCGCAACTTCGATCTTGCCAAGATTGTTGCCGCCCACAACTGGACTGGCGCTCTCGATCCTTATACCAAGATTGACGACCTCACCGTTCTCGGTGGTCCCTTCGGCACCGGTGCCAACGGTACTGGTAACTGCACCCTGGACGAGCTCACCAACGAACAGCTCGTTAACCTCGGCCTCCAGTGGAAGTTCGAGACTGTGATGAACTACGCCGCCGGTGATCCGCTGACCTTCCAGCAGAACTTCGTATGGCTGAACGAATCCGGTAAACACGAGGCTATCGTGGATCCCGCCAACGCTACCGACAAGGCCCTGTTCCTGACCCATGCCTTCACCGTAGGTGATGACACTCCTTCCGTGGCTTCCATCGGCCGTCACCCGGTTATCCGTGTGTCCCTGATCGACCCGAACCATCTCGATGCTGCTGGCCAGCCTAATGTTGTCGAGGCTGCTTACATCAAGGTTCTCATCGTAGCCGACGCTGTGGATCCTACCGTTGCCGGTATCCCTTACGACTTCCACGTGCTGGACAGCGAAGGTACGCTTGTAGGTGGTGTCTTTACGCAGGCTGTTCCTCCGACCAAGTATCCGAACCCGATCGGTTTCAACTGCACCACCGGCTTCAATGGTACCACCACTGTTCAGTGGACCAACGAGACCATCTACGACACCTATGGTGACAAGATTACCTTCCACACCAATTATGTGTTCAATGCCATGAACGTAGGTGATCCTGGTTACACTGCTTACAACTTCAACACCAACACGGGTGAACTGGGTACTGTAACTGAGGTTATCGTTCCCAACCCTGCTACCGGCGCTACCCATGTAATCAACTGGGTCCTGACTCCGGACGAGATTTGGAACATCGCTTCCCGTCTGCCCGCTACCGAGCCTGTACGTGAAATCAAACGTCACTGCACCTACACCTATGGTGGCAATGTGATCACCATCGAGCTGAAGGTTAAGATCGCCCGCTTCGAAGCCATCTTCGATCTTTACTCCAACGATGTACCCGCCAGCAGCGATTACATCGAGCAGTACTGGGAGCCGCACTGGGGCCAGGCCAAGTTCGCTGCCACCGCCTACCACGTGGCTACTCCCGCCGCCGCCCCGAACCCGGGTTACAACGATCCTGACTACGACACCTTCGTAAATGACATCAACGCTTCCTTCATCACCAACAACGGTTCCATGGGCGCTCTCTATCCCGCCGGTACCCTGAAGGTTGGTAAGGACACTGATGGCAACGGTACCAAGGATGTCTGGGCTCACACCATCAGGTACTTCTTCCATCCTCAGAACGAGGTTGGCACCCCGAAGAGCTTCACCGATGGTATGAACACTGTGAACAACGTGTACATCCGTCGCGCTAAGTTCACCGGTGCATGGCCTGGTTACACCACTCCTCCTACCCTCATCGCCTTCAACATGGGTGTCAATGTTACTTGGCTTGCCGCTGCTGACGCTGAGAACGTAGCTGATGTGCTCGTAGCCTGGGCTCCCGCCGGAACTCCTACCGCCGCTCAGCTGGCCGACATCACCAATTACGAGGTGGTTGCCTGGATCCGCAACGACGGTCTCGCTGCCGGCCAGTGGAACAACATGAACTACAATGAGCAGAGCGAACTTGCCAAGGATCTGCTGAACACCAACGCATTCTATGCTTACATTGGTGCCACCGGTCAGATTTGCCAGGCTCCTGCCACTGTTCACGATGTGAAGATCCGCTTCGACGGCAAGTACTACTTCAAGGCTGACTTCCTCCGTCCCGTGAGCATCGAGACCCTGTCTCCGAAGAACTTCCGCGACGCTGTTGACTTCGGTAACGAAGGCTCCTACCTCCGCTACGAAGATATCGTCCGTCCGTTCGACTGGCGTCTCACCTGGAACGGTTACAACTCTCACTTCGACAACGGCCATGACAATTACTGGAACTTCTACGGTATCGATCCTAACCCTGGTACCGCCGGCACTCCTGGTAATTTCATCATCCACGCCGACCTCGACGGTGCCAAGTGCACCCTGGGTGGTACGTTGGCTGCTCCGGTCGATATCCCTGTGACCATTGTTCTCCAGGCCAACGAAATCAACAACGATCCTAACTACGCTGTATGGGCGTGGGATCCTACCAACCCTGGTAAGCTCAACGCCGCCAACGACGCTGACTGGTACACCGATCTGGCAGGTGTGAACACTACGGTTTACTCCTACAACCGTACCACTTCCACTCCGCTGTCATATGCCCTCACCGCTGCTGACATCGCTGCCAAGAAGCAGTCTCAGTACGGCTGGCTGACCTACAACAACAATGGTACTGCCGTCCAGGCCTTCGATATCATTGTTCCGATGTATGTCTACTACAAGTGGGGCAAGCTCATGACCAAGGTCCAGATCCATGTTGATGCTACGATCTAATCTTGATACCTAATACGAAAGAGGGGCGTGTCGCGAGGCACGCCCTTCTTTTTTTGATTTTGGCCTTTATTTTGCTTATATTTGACTTCAGATTTACTTGACTGCCATGAAGCGTTTTTTGATCTCATTCCTTCTTCTTCTCTTCTGCGGACTGGCCTCTTTGTCGGCCCAGCCCAAGAAAACATTGGTGTTTGATAATAACACACAGAACCTGGGAACCATTTCTGTTTCTGAAAATGGTTATACTGCTGTGTATTCGTTTACAAACGCAGGCCTGCTGCCCCTTCAGATCCAGGTAGTCTCAGAGCCCTGCATCTGCACAAAGGCATCCTGGCCCAAGGAAGAGATTGCCCCGGGAGATAATGGTGAGATTACCATTACTTATCAGGCAAACGAGCCCAATGATAACATGAGCCTTACGTTTTACGTTTATAGCAACGGCATCCCCAATCCTGCCGTGATCTTTTTGAAGGCAAAAGTCAAGGGGTCTAAGAAATAACCAGCCGCCTGAACAGCTGATCCCATTGCTGTAGAATGATATCCGGCGTTAGATTGTTCGTTTTTTGCGCGAATTTCCGTCCCATCTCCTTGCGACGTTCCGGATCCTCGATGAGCATACAGATTTTCTCCGCCAAGGTATCGATATCGCCCTGGTCTGCCAGCATGCCGTCTATTCCGTCTTCAATGAATTCAGCTGGCCCGCATGGGCACTTGGTGCATACGCAGGGCAGGCCCATTGAAGCTGTTTCGGCCAGCACCATGGGGAACCCTTCGTAAAGGGAAGTCATCAGGTACATGGAACTGTGCATCATTTCTTCGCGGATGGCAGGTGTTGCCGGGTGGATGCGAATGACATCCTCAAGACCTTCCCGGTGAATCTGTCTTTGAATTTGGGATTTCAGCCTGCCATTCCCGTACAGGTCCAGCTCCCAGTCTGGATGACGCAGATGGACCTTTTTCCATGCCCGTATCATTTCCGGGTAGTTTTTCTGCTTCTCAAGGCGCCCTGCGCTGATACAGCGCCGCTCTTCTAGCGGTGCAAGCGTGGTGGTGGGATACACAGCAGGGTTGTAGATTTGCTCCAGATGCTTGCAATAGGGTTCCCAGGCTTTTCGGTCCTCCTTGGTAAGAACGACAAAACTGTCCAGGGCTCCAACGGCTTTCTCGTAGGCGCGGAGCTTTCTTGTCTGCCCTTTGATCCTGTAGGTCTCGTGCGAAAAGTGGAACTCCGCCATCACAACTTTGCATAGCCCCTTGAGTTCATGCAGGCGGGTGAGTTCCTGATAACAGAAGGAATCTACGATGTCGGGTTTCTCGGCCTGGATAAGCGCTTTGAGCCTACGCATATAGCGGCCCATATTCCAGGGAAAGTGCGTGTCCACATCCAGGTCTATATGGCGGACGCTCGGGTCCAGCTGAAAGAAAGTGGGCCTTCCTTTTTGGTGGTTGGTGACAATGACTATATCATAACCAAAGCGGGTTGCCAGCATATTGGCTTTGTAAAACAGGGCCCTCTCTATACCTCCCGAGTTGTAAATGGTATTAGCAAGATAGAACAGTTTCATATCCTTGCAAAGATACTATTGCTGCGTTGTATTACAACCCTTGCATCGGGCAACTGAATGGGGGGGGGGGCTTATGTCCCCCCCCAAGAAGAGCTCCTAGATCCGTCCCAGTGCAGAGGCTACGGCACTCATGCGGCGGGCGAATTCCCGTCGGCCGATAAAGGACAGGATGGCGGCGATGCCCAGCCCGCTGGCGCTGCCTGTGAGAGCCAGGCGCAGGCTGTTCATGACTTTGCCCATCGGGTATTCCCGCATGCGGATATAGTCCGTTACGGCCGTTTCCAGGGCTTCCTGGGTCATGGGTCCCTGGTAGGGGACCAGATCGTCGAAGCCGAAGTTCGCGCCCGTAATATACTGGCAAACTTCGAAGCAGTTTTCGTAGTGTTCGCTCTTCCAGAACTTGTCCACATCTTTCTGGACATATTCCTGCGGGGCTTCGAACAGCGGTTTGGCGGCATCCCAGAGGTCGGCCACAAACGTGGCGCGGTCCCGGACCAGTTCCACGGCCTTTTCCACGAACTCGCGGGTGAAGATCCGGTTCTGGAAATCCCCGCCCAGGCCTTCGAACGAGGCACCGGCCGTGAGGGCGCACACCGGGCAGTCCACCACTTTTATCTCGTGCTCCTCAAGAATGGGAATCAGCAGTGCGGCAAGCTCTGCCACCGGTTTGGCGCGCAGATATTCCTTGTTGAACCATTTGGCCTTTTCCGGATTGAACTTGGCGCCGGCTTTCTGTACTTTGTCCAGCGAGAAAGCCTGTACAAGCTCTTCCAGAGTAAACAGTTCCCGCTCGTCTCCGGGGTTCCAGCCCAGCATGGCCAGCATATTTACAAAAGCCTCGGGGAAATAGCCGTCTTCGCGGTAGCCGCGGGACACCTCTCCGGTTTCCGGATTCTGCCAGCGGAGCGGGAATACCGGGAAGCCCAGCTTGTCTCCGTCCCGTTTGGAAAGTTTGCCGTTGCCCACGGGCTTCAGCAGCAGCGACAGGTGGGCAAAGCGGGGCCGCTCCCAGCCGAAGGCCTCGTACAGCAGATAGTGAAGCGGCAGGGAAGGGAGCCACTCCTCTCCGCGGATAACCTCCGTGATTTCCATCAGGTGGTCGTCCACGATATTGGCCAGGTGGTAGGTGGGAAGCTCGTCCGTGCGTTTCCACAGCACTTTGTCGTCCAGGGTGTCGGTGTTCACCTCTACGTGGCCGCGGATGAGGTCGTCCATCTTCACCACGCGCCCTTCGGGCATCTTGAAGCGGACGGTCCAGTCCGTGGTGCTTTCCAGCAGCTGTTTCACCTCGCTCTCCGGAAGGGTGAGGGAGTTACGCAGCTGCATGCGGGAGACAGCATTGTAGATGAAGGTCTCTCCACGGGATTCGGCCGATTTCCGGCAGGCATCCAGTTCCTCGGGCGTATCAAAGGCATAATAGGCCCAGCCGGCGGCTACCAGCTGCTCTGCGTATTGCCGATAGATGGCGCGGCGCTGGCTTTGCCTGTACGGGGCATGCGGATGGCGGTCGCTTGCGGTTTCCACCACTTTCCCGTCCTGTACGCCCTCGTCCGGAACAATGCCGCACCAGGCAAGGGCCTCAATGATATATTGCTCTGCTCCGGGGACAAAGCGATGGGAGTCTGTGTCTTCTATACGGAGGATGAAATCGCCTCCCTTCTGCTTGGCATACAGGTAGTTATACAAAGCGGTGCGGACCCCGCCCATGTGGAGCGGGCCGGTAGGGGAGGGTGCGAATCTGACGCGCGTTCTTCTTTCCATTCTAAAAATGCATTTAAATCATGCAAAGATAGTGATTTCTGGGGGAATCTCCCAGCCTAGGGTGCCAACAGTTCCAATGCCTGTTCCACGGACAGGGCGTCTTCTACGCGGAAATCTCCGCTGCGGGAACGGACAAGGCCGCCCAGATGGGCCCCGCTCCCGAGCGCCTCGCCCAGGTCGCGGGCAAAGGCCCGGATGTAAGTCCCTTTGGAACAGACGATTCTCACAGCAGCCTCCGGCAGTCCCAGGGCCGATGTATCCGCCACATGAATCCGCTCCGACGCGTTTGACATTGCCCCGGATGGTGACATCCCTCCGGAAACATTTGCCCGTACAGGTTCGCGAAGCGACGTTTCCGGAGGACAGGGGATTCCTTCCGCATCGGCCTTTTCTTTTGCGGAAGGAATCCCCTGTCCCTCCGGAATAACCGACACGCCAGCCGGAACAAAGTCCAGCAGTTCCAGCTCCGAGATCACGATGCGGCTGCGTTGGAGCGTCTCCAGGGCGGCGGCATCGATCTCGGAAAAGCTTCCGGATTTGTACAGTTTCCGGGCCATTTCATAGGCCCTGACCCCGTCCACGGACTTGGCGCTGAACAGAGGCGCCACCTGTTCCTGCTCGCCCAAAAAGCCCTTCAGGGCTTCTTGTACGGCCGCTGCCGATATGTGCGCGTAAGGGAAGCGCCGGTCCACTTCTTTCTCCAGGTCGTACGAGGGCGTCGTGGCCCCGAAGCGGATGCGGGCGACGTACTCCTTGTCGTGGTCCTGCAGCTCCTGCGCTTTCTTGCAGGCGCTACCGATGCAAACCAGCAGCACCCCGGTAGCCAGCGGGTCCAGCGTTCCGGCGTGGCCCACCTTCAGATTCTTCTTCCGGAAATGCCGGAATGCCGCAAACTTGAGCTTGCGGATCACATCGGCCGATGTCCACCGGTACGGCTTATCCACCTGGAGGACAATCCCTTCCGGGTAGTCGGCTATGTCGTGGGAGAGGAGAGTTCCCGCCCGCGGCACCAGGAAACTCATCGGCAGGGCATTTTGTCTATCCGGCGCTGGTGACGGCCGCCTTCAAAGTCGGTGTCCAGCCACATGCGCACGATGGAGGAAGCCACCCGGTAGCTGATGAACCGGGCCGGCAGCACCAGTACGTTGGCGTTGTTGTGGGCTGCCACCAGCCGGCCCACTTCAGAGTTCCAGGCCAGTCCGGCGCGGATACCCTGGTGTTTGTTCAGGGTGATGGCCATCCCGTTTCCGGTACCGCAGAGGGCGATACCCAGGTCCACCTCGCCCTTTTCCACGGCGTTGGCCAGCGGATGGGCAAAGTCGGGATAATCTACGCTCACCTCGGTGTCGGTCCCGAAATTCACCACTTCGATACCGCGCTTGCGCAGCATCTGGATCAGTTTAAACTTGTACTCCACGCCGGCGTGGTCGTTGCAGATTCCTATTTTCATATCCTTGCTTGTTATTTCTTATCGCTGTGCGCCCGTCTCAGGGCGGGAATGTTCTCCAGGTCACCGATATTCTGGCCGGGCTCCACGCACAGGGCCGGACGGCGGTCCTGGGCAAAGTTGAAGTGCCGGGCGTTGTCGGAATTGTTGTAGCCGATCTTGATGGTCTCGGCCCCGGAAGGAAGCGTAACCTCCGCGCCGTGGTCGGACAGGTCCCACTGGAAATTCTCGTCGATAATCACCAGGTTCCCCAGGTTCTTGTCCAGCCCCAGGCCGCCCAGGTCCATGTCGAAGCCCGTGACGATGGCGGTGATGCGCACCTTGTCGCCGAACTCGGGATCGTCGTCCCAGATGATACCCTTCTTGAAGTGGTTGGCGTCGCCGGTGTACTCGGAGATCATGTCGTCGATCTTCTCCAGGTCGCTCATCTTGGCACCCCGTTCATTGTTGCCGGTGGTGATGTTGATGAGCACATTCTTGGCGGTCTTGAGGTCGAAGTCGTTCAGCAGCGGACTCTCGAAGGCGCCGCGCACGGCGTCCTGCAGACGGTCGTTGCCCGTTCCCTCGCCGCTTCCCATCAGGGCCATGCCGGAGTTTCGCATCATCTTGCACACATCCTGGAAATCCACGTTGATGTAACCGGGGCAGCTGATTACCTCGATGATGCCCCGTACGGCGGTAGCCAGTACTTCGTCGGCCTTGGGGAACGCTTCCTGGATCAGGGTGTCCCCAAAGAACTGGTACAGTTTCTCGTTGTTGATGATCAGCAGAGAGTCCACGTTCTTCTCCAGCTCGTGGATGCCGTCCACGGCCTTGGACTGGCTCTCGTTGCCCTCGTTCTTGAAGGGGATGGTGACTACGGCCACCGTGAGGATGCCCCGGTCCTTGGCCATCTTGGCAATCACCGGAGAGGCGCCCGTGCCCGTGCCGCCGCCCATGCCGGCCGTGATGAAGAGCATCTGCGTGCCGCTGTCCAGCACCTTGCGGGCAATCTCGTCCTGGCTTTCCAGGGCGGCGTTGCGCCCGGCGGTGGGGTCGGTTCCCGCACCCAGGCCGTTCTGCCCCATCTGGATCTTGGTGGGCACCTCGCTGGTCTGCAGCGCCTGTGCGTCGGTATTGCAAACGATAAAACTGCAGCCCTGGATGTTCTGCCTGTACATGTAGTTCACGGCATTGCAGCCGCCGCCACCTACGCCGATTACCTTGATCAGCGATTTTTCCTCTGTCCAGTCAAATGGCGTGATGTTTTTGTTGATGTCAAGTTCCATGGCTTATTCCTCGTTTGCTTTGTCGTACATATCCAGGGCGGCGCCCTTTACCGTTTTCCAGACTATGTTCAGGAAGGTGGGTTTCTTTTCCTTGGACACCTTCACCTTCTTCTTTTTCGGCTCCTTCTTCTTCTCCACGGCCTCGCCGAATTCCTCGGGTGCGAGGAGGTTCCCCGTCTGTCCGCCTTCCAGCTCCTCGTCGCTGATGGTGTTGGCTCCCGGCGTTTCGTCGGTCACTTCCACCTCAATCGTCTCTTCCTCTTCCGCCGGCCTTTCCGGGACATTCACGCAGTCCGGCAGGTGGTCGTCCTTGGCCGCGAGCACCATGCCGATAGCCGATGTGGCCGCCGTGCTGTACACGCCGCTGCCCACGGAAGCGGAGAACATGTAGCGGGGATAGCCCTTCCGGACGTCGTACCCCGACATTTCCTTGAAAAGGGTGATGAAGTTGGCCAGTTCGGCGCTGCCGCCCGTAACCACCACTCCGCCGCGGATGGCATTCTGCAGTCCGCTCTCCTGGAGATAGTAGAGGACGGCCTCGATGATCTCCCGGCATCGGCAGTCGATGATCTCGGAAATATAGCGCACCGGCACCTCCTTGTAAGGCTCGGTGAGCCGGATCTGGAGCACTTTCTCGCTCAGGGAGGCCAGTTTGCCGGGCAGGCAGGCTCCGAAGCGTTTCTTGATCTTTTCGGCCAGTTCTTCGGAGATGGAACATTCGGTGCGGATGTCGCCGGTGATGGCCTTTCCGCCGAAGGGGATGGAAGCATAGTAGCGCATGATGCCGCCGTGGTACACCGACAGGGAAGTGACGCCGGCGCCGAAGTCCACCAGGGCTACGCCGCTGTTCATCTCCTCGCCGGTGAGGACGGTCCTGGCCACCACATCCGGCAGGAAATACTTCTTGGCCACCGCAATCTCCAGGCTATTGAAGATCTTGTCCAGGGCGGTAGTGGCCCTGCGGTTGCCGATAAACACCTTGAAATTACCCTCCAGCGAGCTGCTCAGGGTTCCCACCACCTCGTTCTCCACCAGCTGGATCTCGTCGTCGATGGAGAACGACTGGGCCACGGCCCCGTACATGATCTGTTTGTCGGGGTTGGGCAGGGGATAGGTCTCCAGGGCGATGGACTTGAGGCTCTGCACCTCCTCGTCGGAGATGTAGTCGTCGGCATTGGTGCGGTCTATCCGGGCCGATGCAGTAACCTGCTCCACCTCGTAGCGGGGCATGCCCACCACCACCTGCAGGATGCGGATCATCAGTTCGTTCTCTGCCTCCCGAATGGCTTCTTTCAGCTTTTCGGAGGCCTTCTTCGGGTTGTGGATAAGGCTGGCGCGGATGCCCTCCGAGGGGGTCTCCCGGTAGTACACAATCTGGACGTCGTCTCCGTTCACCCGGGCCACGCAAAGCCCGAATTTGGAGGTTCCCAGGTCGATTGAGGCAATATACTTGTCTTCCATATCTATGAGTTTTATTTTCTGCAAACTAGCTGCCCCCGGTAACGGAGGTCTACACTGGCGTAATAGCCGGGTTCCTTGGAGGGAACCACAGCCTCGTAATAGCTCCTCATCAGCAGGAGTTTCTCCTGTACGCGGACAGGTTCCCCGAAGATGAACTTCTCCTTGCCTTCCCGGGGCAGGAGAATCAGGTTTCCGCCCTCATCCACCGAGATTTCCCGGATGTTGTTCTCCCAGACCGAGCCCCTGATGTAGCTCACCAGGCCGATGATCTGTTTGAGCCAAGCTTCTTCACCGGGATCTTCCCGGCTTCCCTTGAAACCGCGTTCCACTTTCATGGGCAGTTTCCCGCTTACCACCGGCACATCCACCGAACCCCGGGACTGGAGCGGGAAAATGTAGCCGGATTCGTCGGCATAGTAGCCGTTGCGGCCGTCGTCAAAGCGGACCACGGGCTCCCGCTGGCTGATCTCCAGGTGCAGGGTGCCGTCGTCCGTGAGCCAGGCTTCGCAGCCCCGCACGGCGCTCCGGCTCCTGACCAGCTGCTCGATCCGGTCCAGGTTCACGCTGTCCAGCGGCAGGCCCACGTAGGCGTGGTAGTCCTCGTCCAGCCACTTCTCGATATCTTCTTTTCCCACAAAGTTCCGCTGCGCACTGTCCAGTACCGTTACCTGGATGCCGCTCTGGCAGGTCCGGGTACGGCGCTGCCTGTCTGCCATCCGGGTGGTGAACATCCAGACAGCCAGGCAGATCAGGATTGTGAGGAGGCCTAAGCCTCTGCGGACAATGGGTTTCATTTCATGAAACAATAAATATTATACGTTACCCTCTCCCTTCGGGGGAGGGACTTGTTGTCCGCTGTGGAGGCGGGCCTTGAGCATTTCGGTGATGGGCTCTATAAAGCGGTCTATGTTGCCGGCCCCGAAGGTGGCCAGTACGTCCAGCGGCTCGTCGGAGAGGTAATCCATGAGTTCTTCTTTTCTCAGCAGGACTTTCTCCGGTGCGGTGACATCCTTGAAAATCATCTCCGAGCTCACCCCGGGGATGGGTTCTTCGCGGGCGGGGTAAATGTCCAGCAGGATGAGTTTGTCCACCTTGGAAAGGGCCTGGGCGAATTCTTCCGCGAAATCCCGCGTGCGCGTGTACAGGTGCGGCTGGAAAATGGCGGTGAGTTTGCGTCCGGGGAAGATGTCCCGCATGGAGGAGATGGCGCTGGACAGTTCGGCCGGGTGGTGGGCGTAATCGTCGATGTACGCCAGTCCGGGAACATTCACATGCACTTCCAGGCGCCGTTTCACCCCTTCAAAGGTGCCGATGGCTTTTTTCACCGCCTCCGGGGCTATCCCGTAGGTGAGGGCGATGGCTGCCGCCGCGATGCTGTTCTCCGCGTTCACCCAGCCGGGTGCGCCCACGCGGATGTCTTCCAGGATGCCTCCCGGATAGTGGAGGTCGTAGTGGAAGCAGCCCAGTTCGTCGGCCCGGGGGGAAATGGCGTAGAAATCGGCCCCGGGGTCTGTATAATGGTAGGTCAGAAGTTGCGCGGGGGTGTCTTCCGGCGTGATGGGGGTGCCTTTTTTGGCGATGAGTGTGCCGCTTGTCTGCGAGGCGAAGGTTTTGAAGGCCTCAACCACGTGGGCATAGTCGCCGTAGATATCCAGATGGTCGGGATCCACGGCCGTAATCACGGCGATCTCCGGGAACAGTTGCAGGAAGGAGCGGTCGAACTCGTCGGCCTCGGCCACGACCGTAGGGGTATGGCTCATCAGGAGGTTGCTGCCGTAGTTGCGGGAAATGCCTCCCAGAAAGGCCGAGCATCCCTCGCCGCTTTCCGTGAGAATGTGGGCGGTGAGGGTGGATGTGGTGGTTTTCCCGTGGGTGCCGGCAACCGCCAGGCAGCGCTGGCCGCGGGCGATCTCTCCCAGGATGCGGGAGCGCTTGAACAGGGAATAGCCGCCTTCCGTCACCTTTTTCAGTTCTCCCAGGTCCATCGGGACGGCAGGGGTATAGACCACCAGGGTGTCCTGCACCTGGTCCGGGACCAGGTCCGGCCGGTCCTCATAATGGATGGGGATGCCTTCCCGCTCCAGCTGGGCGGTGAGCTCGGACGGGGTGCGGTCGTATCCGCTCACCTGGTAACCCTTGAATTTGTAGTAACGGGCCAGGGCGCTCATCCCGATTCCGCCGATGCCGATGAAATAAACGTTGTTCATATCTCCTTATCCCTTTAGGTTCTCTTTCCGGGCCACCCGGTAAACTTCGTCGCAAATGACCTGGGCGGCGTCTGTAAGGGCCATGGCGCGGGCATTTTTCTCCAGGGATGCAATCCGGGAGGGCGTGTTCACCAGGTCGATGGCCACCGGCAGCAGCTCGTCCACGGCGTCGGCGTCCTTGACCAGCATGGCGGCATCCTTGCGCACCAGGGCCATGGCGTTGTGGGTCTGGTGGTCTTCCGCCACGTTGGGCGAAGGCACAAAGACGGTGGCTTTCCCCATGGCGCAGAGTTCCGACACGGTGCTGGCTCCGCTGCGGGAAATGACTACGTCGGCCGCCGCATAGGCCAGGTCCATGCGGGTGATAAAGTCAAAATGGAAGATGCCCCGGATGTCCGGGTGGGCCTCCATGAAGCTGTCTGTCTCTTTCTTATAGTACTTGCCGCACTGCCAGATCACTTCCAGCTGTTCTCCACCGGGGCACCCGTCCTGGATCCAATGTCTCATGGCCCGGTTCAGGGTGTTGCTTCCCAGGCTGCCGCCCACGACGAAGATGTGTTTTTTCTCCGGATCCAGGCCGTAAAACTGCATGGCTTCAGCCTTCATCTCAGGGGTAGGCGGGGTGGAGACGGCCTTCCGGATGGGATTTCCGGACAACACCAGCTTCTCTTTCGGGAAGAACTTCTCCATGCCTTCATAGGCCACGCAGATGGACTGGACCCGGTTCCCCAGCAGTTTGTTGGTCAGGCCGGCGAAACCGTTCTGCTCCTGGATCACGGCGGGGATCTTCATGCCCGTGGCGGCCCACAGCAGGGGAGCGCTGGCATATCCGCCCACACCCACCACCACGTCCGGGGCGAATTCGCGGATAATCTTGCGCGCTTTCCGTACGCTGCCCAGCACCTTGAAGGGCACCTGGATGTCGTTCCAGATGTTCTTGAGGGTGAGCCGGCGCTGCATCCCCACAATGGGCAGGCCCACAATCCGGAAACCTTCGGCCGGAACCTTTTCCATCTCCATCTTTCCCTCGGCCCCCACGAAGAGGATTTCCGTCTCCGGATTCAGTTCCTTCAGTTTGTGGCCGATCGAGACGGCCGGGAAGATGTGTCCGCCCGTGCCGCCGCCGCTGATAATCACGCTGAGTGCTTTGTATTCCATGTTATGCTGTGGTATTCTGGGTCCATTCATTCTCTTCATGCTCGATGATCGGGGCGGCTTCGGCCTCGCGGCGCGCCATGTTCTCCCGGGCGTCCTTGGAGATGGACAGCAGGATCCCGAAGACCAGGCTGAACACCAGCAGGGCGTTGGTTCCGTGGCTCACCAGGGGAAGCGTCTGGCCGGTCTGGGGCACCAGCGGCAGGTGGACGTTCACCGCCATGTGCATGAACGCCTGCCCGGTGACCAGGATGATCAGGCCCGTCACAATCATCTTGTCATAGTATTTGTCACATTCCTTGGCCACCATCGTTCCCCGGGCCAGAAGGCTGAAGTACAGCAGGATAATCAGCGCTGCACCCCAGAGACCGGTTTCCTCGATGATGAAGCTGAACATATAGTCGCCGAAGATGACCGGCACGGCGTACTTCTGGGTGGAGTTTCCGATACCCTTTCCCAGCAGGCCGCCTTCCTTGATGGCCAGCATGGCGCCCACCGGCTGCTTCAGCTCGTCGCGGGCGTCGTTCCATTCCCGGGACCCGCGGGGGGCCGTCAGGAGCACTTTCATGGTGGCGTCGTCGTCCTGGGTGATACGGCTGATGGCTGTCCCGATACGGCTTTCTTTCAGCAGCCCCGTCTTGTAGGCCCCTAACATGAGCCCCACGCCCACCAGCAGGGCGGCGATCATGATGCCGATATCCTTTCCGTCAATACCGCCCACCAGGATCATCAGGATCATGATGGCGCCGATGAACAGGGCCGACGAGTTGGAGCCCATCATCACCATGAACGTTACCAGGCCGATAGGCAGGTATATATACAGTACCTTCTGCCAGAAATCCTTTCCCATGAAGGCGAGGCGGGGGATTTTCTCCGACAGCAGGGTGGCCCAGCGGAAACCGTGGTTCTTGTAGGTGTCCAGCGCCCAGCCCAGGTACATGATCATGAATACCTTCACGAACTCGTACACGTGGATCTGCTTGCCGGCCACTACCAGGATGCGCCGGGCTCCGTTGATGGAGCCGGCCTTGACAATCCCCAGGTTCAGGTTGAACACCAGCACCACCAGGATGGCAAAGCTCAGGGCAAACCCCAGCATGGACATTTTCCGGTACCATTCCACCCGGCCGAAGTAATACAGCAGGAAGATGATCACAAAGCCCACTGCCACGGCTTTCAGCTGGTCTACCATGATGCTCATCCGGTCGCTGCCCAGCTCCCGGGCCAGCAGCGGCGTGGAACTGAACACCGAAATCACGGATATGAGCATCAGGAACAGGGCGATCAGAAAAATCACCTTGTCCCCGCTGAAGCGGTCCATCAGGTTCCACAGGAACCCCAGCGTGCCGGACTTCTGCTTTTGATCTTCCATATAGGTGCGTTACAGGTTTCGGACGGCAGCTTTGAACTGCTCGCCCCGGTCTTCGTAATTCTTGAACAGGTCGAAACTGGCGCAGCAGGGGCTCAGGAGCACCACGTCTCCTTCCTTGGCCAGTTTGGAGGCTTTCTGCACGGCTTCTTCCGCGCTGAGCGCATCCGTTATCTCGCCCACCATGCCCTCGAAGGCTGCGTGGATTTTAGCGTTGTCCACGCCCAGGCATACGATGGCTTTCACCTTCTCGCGTACCAGGTCGTTCAGGACGCTGTAGTCGTTCCCCTTGTCGGTTCCGCCTACGATCCACACCACCGGGCGCTTCTGGCACTCCAGGGCATACCAAGCGCTGTCCACGTTGGTGGCCTTGGAGTCGTTGATATACAGCACGTCCTTGATGCTCAGGACCGGCTCCAGCCGGTGTTCGATGGGCTGGAAGGTGGCCAGGGAGTTGCGGATCACCGCATTGTCGATGCCCGTCACCTTGGCGGCCAGTGCGGCGGCCATGGAATTGTAGATATTGTGCTTGCCGCCCAGGGCCAGCTCTTCCAGGAAAATGTCGGTCTCCTCTTTGTCGTAGCGGAGCACGATCTTGTCGTCCCTGACAAAGGCGCCCTGCTCCACTTCCTTCTCCTGGGAGAAGGGGAGCATCTTGCAGCGGAGCACAATATTGGACAGGTGGCCGATGGTGATGTCGTCGTCGGAGTCGAAGATGAAGCAGTCGTCCGGGCGCAGGTTCCGGGTGATGTTGAACTTGGCGGCCACGTAATTCTCCATCTTGTGGTCGTAGCGGTCCAGGTGGTCCGGGGTGATGTTGGTGATGATAGCGATGTCCGGACGGAAATCGTAGATGTCGTCCAGCTGGAAACTACTGATTTCCAGGACATAATAGTCAAAGTGCTCGGTGGCCACCTGATAGGCGTAGCTTTGGCCGATGTTACCGCCCAGGCCCACGTTCAGCCCAGCGTTCTTGAGCAGGTAATAGATCAGCGACGTCGTGGTGGTCTTGCCGTTGGACCCGGTGATGCAGATTTTCTTGGCTGCATCGTACCGGCTGGCGAACTCGATTTCGGACACCACCCGGATGCCCTTTTCGCGGATCTTCTGCACCATGGGAACCGTCCCAGGGATGCCGGGGCTCTTGACCACCTCGTCGGCATTCAGGATTAACTCTTCACTGTGCCGGCCTTCCTCATAGGGGATGTCCCATTTCTTCAGGGTCTCCACATACTGCTCCTTGATCTGTCCCTTGTCACTGAGGAACACATCGAATCCTTTCACTTTTGCGAGCACGGCGGCTCCTACGCCGCTTTCTGCTCCTCCAAGAACAACAACTCTTGACATACGCTACCTTAACTTTAACAATGCCAGTGTACTAACTGCCAGTATAATTCCCACGATCCAGAAACGGACCGTAATCTTTGCTTCGTGCTGGGCCGGGACGGGTTTGGGGAAGATGACCGGGCCTTCCGGCGCCTTCTTGTCCTGATAATGGTGGTGAAGCGGGGTCATGCTCCAGATCCGGTGTCCCACGCCGGTCTTTTTCCGGGTAACCTTGAAATAAAAGCGCTGCAGCAGCACCGACAGGCTCTCCACGAAGAAGATGCCGCACAGCAGCGGGAGCAGCAGCTCTTTCCGCATCAGGACGGCGCCTACGCCGATGATTCCCCCGATGGTCAGGCTGCCCGTGTCGCCCATGAACACCTGGGCGGGGAAGGAGTTGAACCACAGGAATCCGACAAGGGCGCCCACGAATGCGCTCATGAAGATGGCGATTTCTCCGGACCCCGGGATATACATGATATTCAGGTAATTGGAGTTAATCAGGTTGCCTCCCAGCCAGGCCAGGATGCCCAGGACAACCCCTACGATGGCCGATGTCCCCGCGGCCAGTCCGTCCAGCCCGTCGGTCAGGTTGGTTCCGTTGGAGCAGGCCGTGATCACCAGCACGATCATCAGTACGTAGATGGCCCATTTGGCGTACCAGCCCCAGGTCCCTTTCACGGGAGAGAGCCACTTGTAGTCGAACTCGTGGTTCTTCACGAAGGGGATGGTGGTCTTGGTGCTCTTTACCACGTCTTCCTGTACGTATCGGCCCGAAGTGACGGTGGTTTCGGTTTCCAGCACACGCTCCACGCTTTCGGGGACTTCCACCTTTTCACGCACGACAATGTCCGGGCTCATCCATACGGTGAGTCCCACGATGAAGCCCAGGGCGATCTGTCCCAGCAGCTTTCCCTTCTCCGACATGCCTTCCTTGTTGTGCTTGAACACCTTGATATAGTCGTCGGTGAAGCCCAGGGCGCCGCACCAGAGCGTGCTCACGATCAGCAGGATAACGTATATGCTGGTGAGGTCGCAGAACAGCAGCACGCCCGTCATCACAGACAGGATGATAATGATGCCGCCCATGGTGGGGGTTCCCTTCTTCTCGATCTGCCCCTGCAGGCCCAGGTCGCGCACGGTTTCGCCGATCTGCTTCAGCTGCAGCCAGCGGATGATGCGTTTGCCGGCCAAAAGGGCGGTGAGGACGGCCGTGACGGCCGCCAGGATGGCTCTGAAGCTCAGATAATGCATCAGGCCGATGCCGGGAAAATCGACACCGATACGCTCCAGATATTGGAACAGATGGTAAATCATTCGTTAAACAGCTTGAAGGTTTCGTTCACTATTTGTTTCTCGTCGAAGGGCCGTTTTTCATGGCCGATGACCTGGTAAGTCTCGTGACCCTTTCCGGCGATCAGGATGGTGGCGCTTTCCGGGGCGGTGAGGATGGCGGTGCGGATGGCTTCCCTGCGGTCTGTGATGACGAGGGTCTTCACGGCGGCCGCGGCGCTGAGTCCGCTCCTGATTTCAGTGATAATCGCTTCCGGATCTTCCGTGCGGGGGTTGTCGGAGGTGATCACCAGACGGTCTGCCAGGCGTTCCGCCACCTGCGCCATCTCCGGGCGCTTGGTCCGGTCGCGGTCTCCGCCGCAGCCGAACAGGCAGATCAGCTGGCGCTGCGGGGCGATGGTGCGCAGGGTCTTAAGCACATTCTCCAGGGCGTCCGGCGTGTGGGCGTAGTCTATCACCACGCTCAGTCCGCGCGGTCCGCGCAGGTTCTCCAGGCGTCCCGGGGCGGGCTCCAGCCTTGAAAGGGCGACGAGCGTTTCCGTGGCGTCCAGGCCCAGGCACACGGCCGTGCTGTAGATAGCCAGAAGGTTGTAGGCGTTGTGTTCGCCGATCAGCTTGCACCAGGTGTCCACGCCGTCTATCTTGAGCTGCATGCCTTCGAAGCTCTGTTCCAGGATGCGGGCTGTATGGTCTGCCAGGCCTTTCACGGAGTAGGTGACAATCTGGGCTTTGGTGTTCTGCACCATCACGGAGCCGTTCCGGTCGTCGGCGTTGATCAGCGCCGTGGCCTCTTTGGGCAGGCGGTCGAAGAAGAGTTTCTTGCAGCGGAGGTATTCGGCAAAGGTCTTGTGGTAGTCCAGGTGGTCGTGGGTGAGGTTGGAGAAGATGCCCATCGCAAAGGTGAGTCCGCTCACACGTTCCTGCTCCACGCCGATGGAACTCACTTCCATGAAGCAGTACTGGCAGCCGTGGTCTACCATGTCCTTCAGCAGGGCGTTGATGGTCACCGGGTCGGCCGTGGTATTCTCTGTCTCCAGACGTTTTCCGTCTACATAGTTGGCGATGGTGGAAAGCAGGCCGCAGGGGTAACCCAGGCTGCGGAACAGGTTGTACAGCAGCGTCACCGTAGTGGTTTTCCCGTTGGTGCCGGTGATGCCCACCAGGCTCAGTTTCCGGGAAGGGTGGCCATAGAACTCGTCTGCGGCAAGCGCCAGGGCCTTCCGGGAGTTCTCCACCACCTCGAATTGAACTGTGGCAGGGCAGACCCCCTGCGGAGCATTTGCCCGTACAGGGTCGCGAAGCGACGCGGAGCAGGGGGTCTGCCCTGCCACCATCCCTTCGGGTATTTCCTCGCAGATGATGCCCGTGGCGCCTTTGGCGATGGCATCGGCAATGTAGTTGTGCCCGTCTCTGCTATAGCCTCTTACGGCTACGAACAGCGATCCGGGAATCACTTTCCTGGAATCCGAGGTTATGCTGGTATAATCACTGTATCTCATTTCTGTTTTTTGTCTTCGGGGTTGTCTTTCATCACGGGCACCGTCCCGGTCCGGGGGAGTACCGGCTGCCATTCGGGATCCAGGGCGTAGATCTTGTCTACGATTTCCCGGACGGCCAGGGCCGGCAGCGTGCCGCCGTAGAAACTCTTTCCGGAAAGATAGGAATAGACGGTGACCAGGATGGTGTATTTCGGATCTTCGGCCGGGAAGAATCCCACGAAGGTACCCTGGTTTTTCTTTCGGCCCATCGTGTCGTGGTACGGGTCGGTGCTGCCTTTGCGCTCCTGGGGGGTGAGCACCACCTGGGCGGTGCCCGTCTTTCCGCACACGGACAGTTTGGCGCCTTTCAGGCGGGTGGCGGTACCGTTCACCACCACCGAGCGCAGGGCGCGGGTTACCGTGTCGGCCGTGTTCCGGGAGCAGATATTGTTCAGGACGGAAGGGTTGTAGTGCTTGAGCACCCGGCCGTCTTTCTCTACGCTTTCCACCAGGTAGGGTTTCATCATCCGGCCTTTGTTGGCGATACCGTTGTAGAAGGTGGCCACATGCAGCGGCGTCACGCTGATGCCGTATCCGTAGGCTGTGGTACCCAGGGTGGTCTTGCTCCAGCCGGGCGTTCCGGGGCGGTTCACCACCGGTGTGCCCAGGCCGCTGATGTCAAAGTCGAAGGCCTCTCCGAGGCGGTAGGAATAGATGTGGTCGAACAGCTCCTGCGGGTGGTCGCCGTAGTAATGCTCGGCCAGATAGGTGAACACGTAGTTGGAGGAAATCTCGAACCCGTGCATCACGCTGATTTCCCGCCGTCCGGTCTCCCGCTGATAGTCCAGGATGTGCACGTCCTGGCGGTAGTTGGGGACAAAGCCGTTGTTGGTGGGGATGGTCTGTTCCAGGCTTTTCACGTGGCCGTCTTCCACCAGGGAAAGCAGGGAGACGGTTTTCATCACGGACCCCTGCTCGCCGACTTCCCTCAGGACCAGGTTCTCCCGCTCCCAGAGCGTTGTCTGGGGCGTGTTGCCGCGGGACAGGTTCACCATGGCGCGGATGGCGCCGGTCTGCGCTTCCATGATGATGACGATTCCCGCACGGATGTCGTCGTTCTCGTTGATCTGCTTGCGCAGGGCCCTGTCGGCAATGTCCTGGAAATCCACGTTCAGGGTGGTGCGGATGTCGTTGCCGTCCTTGGCGCGCACTACGCTGGAGTCCAGGTCCCGGATCCAGGAATTGTCGTCCGTGACCCTTCTCCACTCATAGCCGGCCTGGCCGTGCAGTTCATAGTCGAAATTGGCTTCCAGGCCCCTGCGGAGGGTATCTTTGACATAGCCGATCACGCGGCGGGCCAGGGAATCGTAGGGGTAGATGCGCTCTTCGTGGGCTTCCACGATGATACCGCCCCGGTAGGCGCCCTCTTTGTACAGGGGGAACGACTGCACGCGGCGGAGCGTGGTAAGGTCTATATTCTTCCTGATGCTCAGGTATTTGGACCCATTGTCGCGGCCGCGGATGATGGTGCTGTAGTACTGGTCTGCGCTCTTGTCCTGGAATTCGGCCGCCAGATAGGTGCTCAGTTCCCGCGCCTTTTCCCGCCAGGCCCGTTCGGCCTCCGTGTCGCCTTTTTCCTCGAATTCCCGCTTGCGGATGGTGCAGTCCATATAGACGTCGTACAGGGGGGCCGATATGGCAAACGGCCGTCCGTCGGTTGCGAGGATCCTGCCGCGCACGGGTTCCTCCACGTGCTTCTGGGAATTGGGACGGAACAGGTTCACTACCTTGGAATCCACGTCGTAAGTGGCCTGGATGTGTACGATCTTGATCAGGATCAAGGCCGACAGCACCAGCACCACGATGGATACGAAGAACATCACCACGTGGATCCTGTCGCGGTTCTCAATGGTATCCTGTATTTCGTCCTTCTGTCTCATCGTTTCTTGATCACGGTGGCGGGTTCTTCCGGCAGGGCGGCCTTGGAGCCCATTTTCTCCAGTCTTTCCTCTATCCCGGATGCGCTGCGCAGCTTCACCAGGGCGGCTTCGCGCTCTGCATGGTGGATCTTGAGCTCCTCGATGGCGGCCTTGTTGGCTCCGGCGCGCGTGAGGGTTTTATCTACCTGCAGGCTGAGCATGATGGTGAGCCACATCAGCAGGAACAGGTAAAGGATGTGCATATACAGTTTGTCGGCCCTTACCCGCAGGAGGAATTCCCCGTTTCGCAGGGCCCTGGCCGAGTTTTTAATGGCGGTCCAGATGGTGTGCGCTGTCATACGTCCGCCCTCCTTTCCGCTATCCGGAGCTTCGCGCTGCGGGCGCGGGTGTTCCGGGAAATCTCTTCTTCCGAGGGCAGGACGGGTTTGCGGTTTACGGCCTCCAGAGGCGCGAATGTCCTGCCGTACAGGTCTTTCTCTTCCGTGCCCGCAATGTTTCCGGTCTTGATGAAGTTCTTCACCATCCGGTCTTCCAGGCTGTGGTAAGTGATCACTACCAGGCGGCCTCCCACCTTCAGGGAACGGGCGGCCCCTTCCAGGAATTTCTCCAGGGCATGCATCTCCTGGTTCACTTCGATCCGGAGGGCCTGGTAAATCTTGGCCAGCACCTTGTGCTCCGCTCCTTTGGGCAGCACCCGCTGCAGGGCGCGGTCCAGGTCTCCGGTGGTCTGCAGGGGCTGCACCCGGGCGGCCTCCTTGATCAGGCGGGCCACGTTCCGGGCGCCGTCCACCTCGCCGTACAGGCGCAGGATCTGCTCCAGGCGGGCCTCGTCGTAGCCGTTCACCACATCCCTGGCCGTGAGAGATGCCTCCTGATTCATCCGCATGTCCAGCGGCGCATCCTCGAAGCGGAAGCTGAATCCCCGCTCCGCCGTGTCGAACTGGTGGCTGGACACCCCCAGGTCGGCCAGGATGCCGTCGAACACCGCCGGTCCCTCCACCGGAGAGGCAGCAGACGCGGCCTCTCCGGTGGCCACTGCCGTGCGGCGGAGCTGCTCCGCATAGTTTTCGATGAAGCGGAAGTTGTTGTGAATCAGGGTCAGGCGCGCATCTTTGGGAGCGCGGGCTATGGCATCCATGTCACGATCGAAGGCGAGGACTTTCCCGCCGTCTGATAAGCGTGAAAGTAGTTCGGCGGTGTGTCCACCGCCTCCGAAAGTGGCATCGGCGTATATTCCGTCGGGATTCGTGACAAGAGCGGAAATACTTTCCGCCAGCATCACAGGGATATGATATTCAGACATTTCGAGACCCTCCTATTTTTTGGCGGATAGTCTCGAGGCGGTTTCTTTGAACTTCTCGTCAGAGAGAAGACCGGCTTTCCGGGTTTCCGGATTCCAGATCTGGAGCTTGTAGCCGACACCGCCAAATACTACCTCTTTGGTAATACCTGCACTCTCAAGCAGTTCTGACGGTATGTTCAGCCGGCCCAGCTTCCCGTCCGGGACGATGGTGTAAACGCCGTCATTGTACTTGGTCCAAAAATCAGCGTCTTCCGTATTCAGTTCCGGATCTATTCCGCTCAGCACCTTGTCGCTTCTGTTTTCCCATTCCTCTGCGGAGAAAAGGTCTATACAGCACTGCTGAACGTTCTTTTTCACAATCATGGCCATATTTTCGGAACCGCCGCGGACCATTGCTTCACGGAAGGCGGCAGGGAGCACGATGCGCCCCTTGTCGTCTACCTTTCCGCTGGCTGTTCCGTAAAATCTGACCATAGTTGAACTTTATACTTTCACGCTGATTGCAAAGATAGCGAAAGTTTTCCATTTTCTTACATTTTTTTCCAAATTCTTCCACAAAGTTTTCAACAGCGTTTTTCCCTGCAGCACTTATCCGCCTGAAACAAAGGATATTATACATTTATTGGTGCACAAAAATGTGCACCAATAAATGTGAAAACAACTGAGAATGTGTTAGTTGGCTGCTGAGGGAAATTTAGAGCTCCCGGCGGAGACGGGCTTTGGGGATGTCCAGCAGCGCCCTGTACTTGGCGATGGTGCGGCGGGCCACCTTGTAGCCCTTGGCAGCCAGGCCGTCCACCAGTTCGTCGTCGGTGAGGGGATTGTGCTTGTCTTCACCGTCCACCATGGCACGCAGCGCTTTCTTGATTTCGCGGGTGGAAACCTCTTCCCCTTCCTTGTTCTCCAGTCCTTCGGAGAAGAAATACTTGAGCGGGAAAATGCCGAAGTGGGTTTCGATCCACTTGCTGTTCACCACGCGGGAAATGGTGCTGATGTCAAAGCCGGTGCGCTCTGCGATGTCTTTGAGCACCATCGGCCGAAGGGAACTTTCATCCCCGTCTATGAAATAGTCGTGCTGATAGTCGATAATGGCCTGCATGGTGCTGTAGAGGGTATTCTGGCGTTGGCGAAGGGCCTCGATGAACCATTTGGCCGAGTCTATCTTCTGCTTTACGAAGGAGGCGGCTTCCTTGTCGGAGCGGGACTGGGAAAGCCTGCCGTTTTCCATGATTTCCGAGTATTTCCGGTTGATCCGGAGCTCCGGAATGGAGAAGCGGGGCATGGAAAGGATGAGCTGGCCGTTTTCGTAGTCCAGACGGAAATCCGGCACCACCTGCTGGGCCTGGTCTGTGTAGGAATCGTCGATCTGGCCGCCGGGCGAAGGGTTCAGCCGGCGGATCTCGTCCAGGACCCCCTTCATCTGATCCTCGCTCAGGTGGAGCTTGGTCATGATCTTCTGGAAGTGTCTGTTCTTGAAGGCGTCGAACTGCTCCGAAATCACCCGGATGGCATTTTCGACGGAAGGGGTGCGTTTCTTGTCTTCCAGCTGGATCAGGAGGCATTCCCTGAGATCCCGGGCACCCACGCCTGAAGGCTCGAACTCCTGGATAATCTTCAGCAGGCGCTCCACCTCCTGGGCCGACGACTCCACGCCCGCCCGGAAGGCCAGGTCGTCCACGAGGGCTTCCAGGTCCCTTCTCAGGTAGCCGTCGTCGTCCAGCGAGCCGATGATGAAACTGGCCACCGTGCGCTCATGCTCCGTAAGATTGCGGTATCCCAGCTGCTCCAGCAGGCTTTGGGTGAAACTCTGTTTGACAGAGAAGGTATTGTACTCCGGACGCTCGTCCTTGCCCCAGTTGTTCACGTGGAGGTTGTAGGAAGGGATGTCGTCGTCCTGGGAGCCGTAATTCTCTTCCAGGGAACCGCCGCTTTGTTCGCGCTCTTCCACCTCGGAGATGGAGACGTCCCGGGGCTCGTCGTCGCCGCCGCCCTGCGGGGTGTCGTCGATGACGGGATTGTCGTTGAGCACTTCCCGAACATGCTGCTCCAGGGCCTGCACCGGCATCTCGATCAGTTTGATGGTCTGGATCTGAAGCGGCGAAAGCTTTTGCTGCTGTTTCTGCTGAAGCCCTTGTTCGATAGCGGCCATGGTTTACTTGGGATAGTTGATAGACTCCTTGATGATGTAGGCGGTGGGGTAGGTCCCTTTAAGGGCGTTGTAGATGCCCAGGGCCTCGTCCTTGGTGCGGAAGTCTCCGATGCACACTTTGTAATTGGGACTCTCGAAGCTCCGGTACACCCCGATTCCAGGATACTGCTCCTTCAGGGTTCTCTCGATGACTTCCGAGCGGCTGCGCGCCTGCGGGTCGTTGTTGTAGAAAACGCGGATCCGGTAGCCGGAAATACTTTTTTCAGCGTTGCCGCCGATGTATTTCTGCAGGGCCTGCTTCACGGTGGCCGACTGGGTCACCTTTGCCCCGGGCCCCATCACGGACAGGATGTCCTTGCCGACATAGGTGGAATCTACCCGGGCCACGCCGGTGGTATCCTGGGCGTGCAGTGCAATGCCGCCCCATACGAGGACAAGTACTATAATGAGAATCTTTTTCATCTTTTATCGGGAAAATTGTGAGAGGTCTATCTCGTGGAATTCCAGTACTTTACTGAGCCCGTTCTTGAGCGCGGCCCTAAGGTCTATATCCATTTTCAGCCCGTCCAGCTTATTGCGCCGGGAGGCGTAGATCAGGACATCCAGCAGGGAGACGCCTTCTGCCAGGGTGATGGTGCAGGGGAGTTCGTACACCTGGTGCGACTTGCCCTGGATGGACGTTTGTCCGGAGACGAAATGGGCCAGGGCCTTGTCTCCGTGGCGGAGCGTGCCGGTTACATCCGACACGTTGAAGCTGATGGACGGGTTGTCCACCTCCAGCAGCAGCATGGCGTCCATCGAGCGGGACGATGTGGGAACGACATATTTAACCCCGGTGGAAACCAGCGAGATATCTTTGATCCGGGTAATGGCGCAGCTGCTGGTTACCAGAACCAGCGCCAGCGCGGCGAGTATGCTCCTTAGCGGTCTCATCGTATCTGCAAAGTTAGTGTTTTTTTCGGGAGTATTGCAGTTTTCGTACCATTACTGCACACTGTTGCCGATCAGGGTTGCCGACGTGCAGCCTGTGACCTGGATATCGGCATAGTCTCCGGGTTTCTGTCCAGCGGCGGGGAACACGCACATCATGTTGTTGGAGGCCCGTCCGCAAAGCTCTTCCGGATTCCGTTTGGACGGCCCTTCCACCAGCACGGTGAGGCGTTTCCCGATCTGGGCGCGGTAGCGTTCCAGGGACTTGCGGTTCTGGAGTTCTATGATTTCGTTGAGCCGACGGGTTTTCACCTCCGGGGGAACGTCGTCCGGGTAATTCCGGGCGGCCAGGGTGCCGGGGCGTTCCGAATAGGCGAACATGAAGGCCCAGTCAAAGCCCACTTCCTCCATCAGGCTCAGGGTTTCGCGGTGATCCTCTTCCGTCTCGGAGCAGAATCCGGCGATGACGTCCGTGGTGAGCCCGCACTCGGGCATCAGGCTGCGGATTTTCGCCACCCGCTCCAGGTACCATTCCCGGCTGTATTTGCGGCGCATCTTCTCCAGCATGCGGGTGCTGCCGGACTGCACCGGAAGGTGGATGTGGCGGCAGATGTTGGGTGTGGCGGCCATGGTTTCCAGGACCTCGTCGCTGATGTCTTTGGGGTGGGAGGTGGCAAAGCGCACCCGGAGCTCCGGGCTCACGGCGGCCACCATGGACAGGAGCCGGGCGAAGTTCACGGTTTCCGTCTCGCTTTTCCACAGGTAACTGTCCACATTCTGCCCCAGCAGCGTGACCTCCTTGTACCCTTTCCTGAACACATCACAGGCCTCCCGCACGATGGAATGCGGGTCCCGGGAGCGCTCCGCCCCGCGGGTGTAGGGCACCACGCAGTAGGAGCACACGTTGTTGCATCCGCGCATGATGGAGATAAAGGCCGATATGCCCTTCTTGTCCGTGCGGACGGGGGTGATGTCGGCATAGGTTTCCTCCCGGGAAAGGAGCACGTCTATCTGCGGGCTGTCGGGCGAGAGCGCCTCCAGCAGCTGGGGCAGGGAGCGGTAGGCGTCCGGCCCCACTACCAGATCTACCTTTCTGGTTTCCAGCAGTTTGTCTTTCAGGCGCTCGGCCATGCAGCCCACGATGCCCACAGCCATGCCCGGCCTTTTTTTCCGGGCCTGGTTAAACACTTCGATCCGTCCCCAGATCCGCTGTTCCGCGTTGTCGCGCACGGAACAGGTGTTGGCCATCGCCAGGTCTGCCTCTTCCAGGACTTCCGTACGCTCGTAACCGGCCTTTTCCAGGATGGAAAAAATGACTTCGGTGTCGTTCACGTTCATCTGACACCCGTATGTTTCTATATAGGCTTTCTTTGTCATAACCTACAAAGATACGCATTTTCCATGAGATTCGCCCGAAAAGAGGTTTGGCGGTTATCCCGGAAATGGCTATTTTTGCATCCGGATGAAAAAGATACATTACATAGCGCTGGCCCTTGCCGTGTTCGTCCTGCTTTGCCGGTGGTCTGTCCCCGTGGCGGAGTTCTACGCAAAGGTCTGTTACCCGGCCATTTCCGCAGGCCTGTCCTATCTGGCGTCGGCCTTTCCCTTCTCCCTGGAAGAACTCTCCGTCCTGCTGTTTGCCGCCCTGCTGCTTTTCGTCCTTGTCAAGGCGGTGGTGAAGAAAAAAGGGCTGGGCTGGTGGCTGGGAAAAACGGCGCTCGTGCTGGTGTGGCTGGTGGTGTGGCTGTATATGGGCTGGGGCAACAATTATTTCCGTGCGCCGCTCCTGCAGCGGATCGGCATCCAGCGGCAGTTTTTCTCGGAAGACCGCTTCAACCAGTTCCTGTATGCTTATACGGATTCGCTCAACGGCAGTTTCTCCAAAGACGCGCTGCCGGATAAATCCTCTATAGAGGCCGACATCAAAACGTATTACATCCGGGAGCTCCCCACATACGGTTACGCGTCCCTGCGGGAGTGGCAGCATCCCAAACGCCCGCTGCTGAACCGGCTGTATTCGGCTGTGGGGGTCTCCGGCTTCATGGGCCCTTTTTTCTGCGAAACGCAGGTGAACCGGGATGTGCTGGACTATGAGTATCCCTTCACCCTGGCCCATGAGCTGGCCCACCTGGCCGGGGTCACCAGCGAGGCGGAAGCCAATTACTGGGCGTACCGCTTCTGTACCCAGTCGGCCAGTCCCGCCATCCGTTACAGCGGATATTATTCGCTACTGCCCCATGTGGCCGCCAATGTCCGCACGTTCATGGCAGAGGAATACTATGCATATTGGATGCGGACGGTGGATGCGCAGATCCGCGCAGACTACGTTGCCCAGCGGGAGCATTGGGATGCGCTCCGGGTAGACTGGATAGACCGCGTCCAGACTTTTCTGATGGATAAAAGCCTTAAACACAACGGTGTGAGCTCCGGAGCAAAGGAGTACAACGAGGTTGTGAGCCTGATTATTACCCTGCAGGCAAACGGAATGTAGGGGCCTTTTCTGCTAGAGTTTTTCCCCGAAAGCCAGGTCTCCGGCGTCTCCCAGGCCGGGAACGATGTAACTGTGGCTGGTGAGTTCTTCGTCAATGGCGGCCACCCAGAGGGTGGTGTTGTTGTCCAGGGTTTGTCCCAGATGGTCCACGGCGAAGTGGCTGGCGATGGGACAGACCAGGTGGATGTGGCTGGGATAACCGCCTTCCTCTATGAGTTTCTGGATGGCGATGTCGATGGAGGAGCCGGTGGCCAGCATGGTGTCGGCCAGGATCAGGGTTTTTCCCTCCAGGGACGGGGTGGTGCAGTAGTCTGCGCGGATTTTGAAATAATCCCCTTTGCCGTATTTGCGGAAGGCGGCCAGGAAGGCGGTTTCCGCTGAATCGAAAACATCCAGGATGCCCTGGTGCAGGGGGAGTCCGGCCCTGAGGATGGTAGAGATTACCAGCGGGGTGTCGCAGGTGGAAACCTGGGCAACGCCAAGCGGGGTGGGGATATCTTTCACGGAGTAGGCCAGGGTCTTGGAAATCTCATACGCGAAGATTTGCCCGACTCTTTCCAGGTTGGTCCTGAAACGAAGGCGGTCTTTCTGTATCTGCCTGTCTCTCATTTGGGCGATAAAAGTGTTGAGGACAGAATTGTCCAGGCCGAGATTGATGAGTTCCATGGTGCTTGGGTTAAAGGTTCCAAGCACAAATATAATAAATATACGGAAAGTTTACAGCATTTTTCCCGCTCTTTCTTCGGAAAAGGAAAAGAAAGCATCTTCGGCGATTACCACATGGTCCGTGAGCTTGATTCCCACTGCGGCGAGCGCCCTTCTCAAACGGTCGGTCTGCCGGATGTCCGCTTCCGAGGGCAGGGGCTGTCCGGAGGGATGGTTGTGCACCAGGATCATCTGGCAGCATTGTTTCTCGATGCCCCGGCGCAGGATCTTGTGTACGTCCAGCTGGGTGCTCTCCATGCTTCCGGCCGACACCATCTCTTTCCCTATCAGGTAGTTGGCTTTGTTCAGCAGCAGGATCCAGCACTCCTCGTGGTCCAGGTTCTTGAGCACCGGAAGCATCAGGGAGAAGACCAGTTCCGGGGAGGTAATCGGCCTTTTGTCCTGAATGGAGAGCTCTTCGAAACTCCGTTTTCCCAGCTCCAGCGCCGCCTGGATGGTGACGGCCCGCGCCTGGCCGATTCCTTTCAGTTTTTCCAATTGTTCCGCCGGCATCGACGCAAGCATCGCCAGGCGGCCCTCGGCCCTGGAGAGCAGTTCCATGGACAGTTCCATCACATTCTTCCCTCCGGTCCCGCTGCCCAGCAGGATGGCCAGCAGTTCCGCATTGGAAAGGTTCCTGGCTCCTCGCAGAAGCAGTTTCTCCCGCGGCCTTTCCTCTTTGCACCAGTCTTTGATCCGCATCGTTCTTTTCATTTCGGTCCGGTCCAAAGATAAGCCGCAAAAACGGGAAACCGCACAATCGGTTGAAAGATTGTGCGGTTTCTTACGAAGATTTTTCTGTTTTTTAAGATGGGGCGTTTTTTCTTATTGCTCCAGCAGGCGGCCCAGCAGGAAATCCATTCCGTTTTTAGAGAGTTTCATCACAGTCTGTGCACCGTCCGGTCCCTGTAAAGTGCAGGTCTGTTCCTGCGGGTTCAGGCGATGCACCTTCCGGATATTCACAATCGTGCGGCGGTCGGCTCTTGCAAAGCAGTCCGGCAGGCGCCGCTCCAGGGAAAGAAGGCTTTCCAGAATCATTTCTTCCCGCTTGAAGGTGACCAGGGTGGCATAGTTTCCATCGGCCCTGAAACCGGCAATCTCATCGGCGGGAACGAACAGCAGGCTGTCGCCCGACTTGAAGCACAGCCTTCCGGGATCCGATCCCTGCAGGGTGGTGATTTTTGCAACGGCCCTGGCGATGGCTTGTGACAGTTCTTCCTTGCCGATGGGCTTGACCAGATAGTCTACTGCCGACAATTTGATGGCTCCCAGTAGGTATTTTCGGTCCGAATAGGCCGTGGTAAAGATTACAAGGGGCAGGGGAATGCTCCGGCCGAGTTCTTCCAGCAGAGACAGGGAATCTTTCCCGTTCAGCTGAATATCCAGGAAGAGAAGATCCGGCCGGTTGCGGAGGATGCTTTCCCGGGCTTGTTCGTAGTTCTCGCATGCATCGGTTATTTCCAGAGTGGCACGCCAGTCTTCCAGTTTTGAGAGCAGAGAGAGTCGGGGCAGACGCTCGTCTTCTACTACGATGGTCTTGATCTTATCCATGGTCCTGTTCAATATCGGTAGTCTTCTGGAATCCAAATGGTGAAGCGGGTTCCTGCCGGCCGGCCTTCCCCGTCGGTAAGGTCGGCCACCTGCTGCACGATCCGGTACCGGTTGGTCTTGTTATACAGTTCAATCTGCTTTTGAAGGATAGCGAGTCCCTGCTTGGTGGAATATCCGCCGGAGCGGGCTGCTTCGGCTCTTCCCACACCGTCATCCTGCACACTCACAAGGATACCGCCGGCACCGTCCCGCGGCTGCCGGCATACGGTGATGTCGATTTTCCCGGCACCGTCCTTGGACGCGATGCCGTGTTTTACGGCGTTCTGGCTATAGGTGTGTAGCAGCATGGTGGGCAGCATCAGGGATGGATTGACATCAGAATCTACATGGATGCTGTATTGCAGCCGTTCTCCGAAGCGCAATTTCTCCAGTTCCAGGTACGTGCGCACGTAGTCCACTTCCTCGGCAAGGGTCCGTGCGGGCCGGTCAATGTCCAGCAGCGTCTGATTGGTGAAATCGGAGTAGAGTTTCAGGTAGCGGGAGGCCTCGTCGGCAGAGTGGTTCATCACGAAATACTCTATGCTGGAGAGCACATTTGCGTGGAAATGGGGGATGGCCTTGAGCCGGATGGCGGAGAGTTGCAATTCTTTCTGTCTCTTCTCCCGTTCGAGGGTCTCCATCCGCTTGCGGCTCCGGCGTTGTTCGGATTTTCTGGCTACCCACCAAATCAGCAGCGAAAGGATGACGACGCACCCCAGAAGCGCCCATCCCCGCCGCCACCAGGGCACAGAGGCTTGGATGAAGGTGGACTGCTGACTGTCGAAAAGGAGATTCTCCGGCCGGAAGGAGGTCACTTCTTCTAGGCCGGCCAGCCAGAGCGTGCCGTCTTCACTTTCTGCCATCGGCCCCATCAGCGGCTCGATGGCAGTGAATCCGTTGCCGGAATCGAACCAGTGGACATCTCGGGCATGCAGGTCTCCGTCCATGCGCGCCACCAGGAGCCCGTCAATGGCCGCAACTGCCAGATACCCGCGCGGAGACAGGTGGACGCTGCGGATTTCGTGGCCTGAAAGGGTGGGTTGCACTTCCCGGAGCGGACAGACTTTTCCCCGGGAAACGACGAAGAGGGAGTCTCCGAGGGCAAAACAGACATTTCCCTTCCCATCCGACGACAAGGCGGTGATGACCTGGGCCGACTGCGTGTTTTTCATTTTGTAGACCAGGGCTTCTCCCCTTTCGGTGCGAGTGAGGCGGTACAACCCGGGGTTGCCGCTTACCCAAAGTTGTCCCTGGCCGTCATCCACAGCGCACCATGGATGATCAATCTCCAAGCTGAGCGTGTCCAGGTTGCCGTTTTCCGGGTTGTAGGCCAGCAGGCTGTTCCTGGTGCCGACAATCACCAGCGCTCCCATTCTGGATACGAAACGGTAGTTCTCCGGCGGAAGTCCCAACCAGTGCAGGCCTTTTTCACCGACGGAGGCCACATCTGCGTTGCCGGCCATATAGACCTTCCCGTCCACGACCGCGGTGCCGGGTACGTAGAAATTCCCTTCTTTCTTGTCCAGCAGTTCTCCGTCCACCAGGACACTTCCGTTCAGCGTCCCTTCCACCAGATGCCCGTCGGACAGGGCGACGGCGCGTACGATGTCATTCCTGTCGGTGAGACGATGGTTCACGATATGGCCCTGGAAAAAGCAATAGACGCCCTGGTAAGTGGCCGCCCAGAGCCGGTCCCATCGATCGATGAACAGGTTTTTGATCAGGTTGAATCCGGTAGCGAGTTGCTCCATCGGCCTGTTGGCCCGGCTGTCATAGCGCCAGAGTGTGTGGGAATCGGCGATAATGAGCTGTCCGTGATGGGTCTGGCAGACGGAAAGGCCGTAATCAGGAGCTTCGAAGGTGTGCCCGAAGAGCAGCTTGAGGCTGTCCCCTTCAACGGTGTACAGGCCGTCGGCCGCCAATGCGACCAGCCGGTTTCCCTGCCGGATGAGGGAAAATACGTCGCTTTTCCTGCCAATCTGCTGCATCCTCCCTCCGTTTGCCCGGAAAAGTCCTTCCTGGGTGGGGATGAAAAGGCCCAGGGAATCCAGGTACAGTTTCCGGTCCGGGGTCATTTTGTCCAGCATGGGAGAGTCAAGTACGCGGACCATTCCGCCGGGCTCCAGGCGGAAGAGGCCCCGGCCTTGTTCCTGGCGGTCTTCCAGGAGCACGTAGCCTGGTGGGAGGTTCGGAGAATTGAAGTTGTTCAGAAGCAGCTGCCCCTCTGGGTCGATGGGTTTCATGCAGGCCTTTTCTCCCCGCACGATCCATTGTCTGACAAAGCCCAGCGCCCGGACCTGGCTACCTATCTCCTGGAAGTCCACGATGTTTTCCCGGCCCCCACCCAGGAACGGGGTCATTGTGCGCCCGTCGTATCGCACAAAACCGGAAAGCGTTCCCACGTAAATATAACCGCGGGAGTCCTGCCACACCGTTTCTGTCTGCATCTGCGGCAGGCCGTCCTGGGTAGTGAAGCGCCGGTGGCTCAGGTTGCTCTCCACGGGTGAGGCATTCACCCGAAGGCACAACATGGTCAGGTAAAGTACGGCCAAAGATATTCTGGAGACGTTGTCCATCACTGGCAAATATAGGGATTTTGTCCTGTTCTACCACCGTATTTTGTTTTGCCTCAGCAGTTTTTTTCTTTCGCCCCGCGAAAAGGCCCGTTCGTCATCTGGAAGGGCCGGTTCGTCAAAAGGCGGGTGGCTTCCTTTCTTCATTTCGCCCGGAATTCATAGATTTACGCAAAATGATAAAGAAGCTTGCTTATGGACAAAAGAAAAATGCCGTATGAAAGACCGGAGACCTTCAGTGTCGAAATGGATACGGAGGTTCTTCAGGCTGTTTCCCAGCAGGCGGATCCGCTCAGCGGATTCCGTGATAATTTTGAATGGATGCCATGGTAGGAGGTGCGTATATGAATAAATATTGTTTTCCTGTTCTTGCAGGGTTCGTCCTGCTGTCTGTGTTTTCCTGCGATAAGCAGGTGGAAACTGTTTCTCCGGAAGGGGAGGGGAACTGGTCTGTCTGCGTCCCTGCCAGCAAGGGCGGTGAAGCCACCAAGGCCCTTACCTATGACGAGCCTGGGAAAAAGGTGCTCACATCTTTTTCCGCTACGGACAAGGTCTATGTCTATAATAAGACGAAGGGAGCCCTGGACGCCGGTTTACTGACTCCGGATGCGGAGGGTTCTTCCGTGAACCTGGTCGGATCCCTCACGGGGAGCTATTCCGTCGGGGATGCGCTGGAACTGCGTTATTGTCCCTATTCCTCCTTCGGAAATGGGATTTTCGACTATGAAGAGCAGGATGGGACGTTTGAGCACCTCCGGGATTTCGGCGTGGCTGCAGTCAATGTCACGGCCGTGGATGCCGTGAACCATACCCTCACGCTGGAGGATGCAGCCTTCACCAATCCCTACAGCATTTTCCGTTTCAGTTTCGTCGATGCGGATACGGGCAATCCCATTCCCATCCAGTATCTTTGGATCAAAACGGTCATGGGAAATCTAGTATTCAAGGACAGCCCGGACGGTACGCGGGAGTATTATGGTGAAATGGCCGATGGAAAGATCCCCAGAGAGGTCTTCCGCAGTAATTCCACCGACCCCGTCTGGTTGTCGCTTTGTTATGAGGCCCCTTCTGTGAGTCCTGAGACAGATTGGATGGCATTTGCTATTCTGGATGATGTAAATAAAATCGTCTACGACATGAGCAAAATGACGGACGGCAAAATCACGAATGGGAAGTTTTATACTCCCACCATTGCAATGATACCGCTCCCCAAGCCGGAAGTCACCCTTACAGGAAGCGCGAGTCCCGTAGAACCCACTCAGATTTCAACTGGTTTATACAAGTTGTTTTCCGACAACTATTATTATTATGAGAATCCTGGCCTGGATATCACTATCAGTGGAGATGGCGACCAGTGTCGTTTCCGGTGGAAAGACAGTGCATTGGAACCCGAAGGGGCCACTGTACGTTTTTCCGGAACTTCGTACGGTATGCCGCAGGGCTTCACCACTACTCAAACAGCGTTTATAGAACACCTTCACCGTGGCCCGCTAACCCTTGTCCTGGATGGACAGACCAAAATTTGGGGCTCTGCAGAGCATCCTGCCATTCTGGTGGACAAGATGTATGGGGAGGTGGTTTTCAAAGGAAATGGAACCCTGATTATTGATCATGTAACCAATTCAATTGGAACTCAGGGAATTATGACAGCTGATGGCGCAGGAACTCCCAGTGTCGGAGTACCGCTCAATGTACACGCTGCTTCCGGCTATTCGCTCAGTGTCTCCGGTGTGGACAACGGTGACGGTACCAGTACCTGGACCTATGTGGTTGCAGCGAATTCCGGAACTTCAATACCCGGCATACCCACCTTCCCCAATGCCGGCGATCCCTTTAACAGCTAAGCACAAGGAAAGATGAAAACGAAGAAGACATATCTGAAAATGGCCGCCCTGCTTATGGTTGCAGCCGTGGCAGGTTCCTGCTCCAAATTACAGGAAAAAACCGTATTCACCCTTACAGCCACACTTTCTCCCCAGGAAGGTCTGCTCACACGCAGCATTATAGCCGATACAGGCACCGGAATCGCTACAACTTGGGAAGTAGGAGACTATATCTGGGTATCTTATGAAGACATTCATTCCAATTCCGAAGCCAGAGGCATCGTGACGGCCGTGGACGGAAGTGGCAATGCCACCGTTTCCGTAGAACTGACAGACCCCAAGGATGGCGGCAGTGTCTTGTTCGGTTTCCCTTATAAACATTGGAAAGAAGGAAAAGGATTGCAGGAAGAGGTTCAGAGAGGAACGCTGGCGGATATCAATGAGAATTTTATGGCGGTTTATGGAAACGGAACGCTCTCTGTTTCAGGTAGTTCCGTGACTATTCCCGCCGGAGTTACCATGGGGGCCGATAACTGCATCTGGAAACTCTCTTTCACCGACGGGACGACCGACATTACCAACAAGATAAACCAGCTTGTTATCAGTTTCGGCCCTTATGACGAGTATACGGTAGAACCGTGGTATCCATATCCGGATGCCATCTATGTCTCTTTATATCCGCAATACGATTCGCCCGTAACTATCACGGCCAGGACCTATCCCACCACCTATTCCACTTCCAAAGCCAGCATTACTCTGGTGGAAGGCAAGTTTTACTGTTCCGAGGGGCTTGTCCTGACAGCGTTGTAGTTTACAGCAAGGAGACAGCTTCCAGCTCCCTGGCAATCTGGTGCAAGCCGGCCTCGATCTTTTTCGCCTGCGCAGCGGAAATGTATGTGTCGCCGGCTTTGTAATGGCGCATCAGGCTGGGGGATATACCCACCCTCTCGGCAAAGCGGGATACGTTCAGAAATGAGAAAGCGTTGAACAAGGCCGATATGTCATATTGATAATCAAAAGTCAAGTTTTCCAGGTCGTCAGGGGACTGGCGACCTTCTTCTTTGTATATATTCGACATTTCTTTGATGGAATTCATCAGATCAGCCAGGGCTTCCTTAACAGAGTTTCCGGATCCCCAGATGGTAGATTTAAAATTGGTGATGACGGCGCTGTAGCCGTTTTCGTCCTTTTCTATCAATACGTTTGCTGTCATAGTTGCTAGTCTTCTATCTGTTTCAGCAGTTTATTCATCAGTCCCGGCTTTATTTCTTCAGATTCATGTCTTCCTACCTGCATCTGGTCCGTTCTTCCTTCTTTGGTGTAGATGTCGTGTTTTTTTCCATGCCGGTGCAGTCTCCACCCATGCTGCTCGGCCAGCCTGATTAGTTCACTCCACTTCATTATCTCATTCGTTTACAAATATAGCACATTTATGTGATATGCTCACATGTTGCTTGCAAATTGATACGAAAATAGAGCGAGATAACGGAAAACCGCACAATCGGTTGAAAGATTGTGCGGTTTCTTACGAAGATTTTTCTGTTTTTTAAGATGGGGCGTTTTTTCTTATTGCACGAATGCGATAATCTCCCCTTTGGCAACCTGGTCTCCCTGCTTGCCCAGTACGGCAACCAGGAGACCGTCCACGGCGGCGACAATGTCTTCCAGGCCGTAGAAGGTCTGGACATGGCCCACCACCTCGCCGGCTTTCACCTTCTTGCCCACCACGGGAGCCTTGGAGGTGTCGTCCACATCCACTTCCCACAGGAGCTGGCCCTTGACGGGGCACTGCACGGGCGTGGCCTTGGGATAACGCTCCACGTAGTCCTCGATCTTGAACTTGGGCATCTCCACCACGGGACGTTCCACCACGATGGGGGCGCCGGCCTTGGCTTTCATCTCTGCCAGGTCCTTGTTGAAGCGTTCCTTGGCGATACCGCTGCGGTAATCCCTGTACTGGCGCTCATGCATGGCCAGCTCGAAGAGTTCCTCGTCGTCCTCGCCGTAGTCCCAGCCTTCCTCGTCCATCATCTTGCGGAACTTGGGCAGTTCGTCCGGATAGTTGTCCTGCGGGTTGCCGGTGCTGAACTCCAGGCCTTTTTCCTTGGCCAGGGCCACGATCTCGGGGGCGAGCTCTCCGGGGAGTTTGCCCATGTTGCCTAGGATCATGCCCCAGGTATCCTTGTCGATGGTGGTCCAGCGGGGCTTGTCGTTGAGCATATTGAACAGGTTCATCAGGGCTGTGTTCTTCACATACTGGCTGAACGGGGTCACGAGGGGCGGATAGCCCAGG